>NZ_JBAIYR010000001.1:0-54330 GCF_036763145.1 Desulfovibrio sp. 1188_IL3213
GGGCAGGCCCGCAGCCTGTCGCGCGAACGGGCCAGCCCGCTGACCAAGGCCCTGCCCCGCTTTTTTGCCCACCCGGACGAATACGAAACCTTCAAAAAACGCCATTCTGACGACAAACTGCCCAGGGCAGCCCTCAGCGAAGCCCAAGGGCCTTTATATCTCGGCCTTGACCTGGGTTCCACCACAGTCAAAGCCGCCCTTATGGACAGTCAGCAGCGCCTGCTGGCGTCATGTTATGTTTCCAATGGAGGCAACCCCCTGCAGGTTCTTCTGCCGCCCCTGGCAGACATGCTTGAGCAGATTCCGCCGCAGGCGTGGCTTGCGGGTGCTGCAGCCACAGGCTATGGCGCCCAGCTTGCCGAAGCTGCCCTGAAGCTCGATTGCGTGACCGTTGAAACTCTGGCGCACTTCAAGGCGGCTCACCGCATCGTCCCGGAAGTCAGCTACGTCATTGATATCGGCGGGCAGGACATGAAGTGTCTCAAGGCGGAAAACGGCGTCATCACCAGCGTAAGCCTCAACGAAGCCTGTTCTGCCGGCTGTGGGGCTTTTCTTGAAAGCTTCGCCATCGGCCTCGGCATGGACATGGACGCATTTGTTCAGGCAGCTCTTTATGCCGAGCACCCGGCTGATCTCGGATCGCGCTGCACGGTGTTCATGAACTCCAAGGTCACCCAGGCGCAAAAAGAGGGCATGAAGGCCGCCGACATTGCCGCAGGGCTATGCTATTCCGTGGTGCGCAATGCTCTGGACAAAGTCCTGCGCATAAAAAATGTGGACGAACTGGGCCAGCATGTGGTGGTGCAAGGCGGCTCTTTCCTCAATGACGCCCTGCTCTGCGCTATGGAGCGCACCCTCGGGCATCATGTACACCGTCCGGTGTCATCCGGACTTATGGGGGCGTATGGCGCGGCCCTGACAGCCCTTGAAGCCCGCCCGGCCCAGGAAGAACCCCGGTCGCCCATAACGGCTGAACGCATACGGAGCCTTGAGATGCGCAGCCGCAGCTTTCGCTGCCGTGATTGCGGCAACAACTGCCTTCTCACTGAAACCCGCTTTTCACATGGCGAACGGCATTTTTCTGGCAACCGTTGCGACAAATTCGCCAACAGCGGCGCCAAAAAAGCTGAAAAGGCACCCAATATTTACGACTGGAAATACCGTCGCCTGTTCAACTATGAGCCGCTGCCCGTGGAAGATGCCCCGCGTGGCGTCTTAGGCATACCGCGCGTGCTCACGATTTATTCGCATTACCCTTTCTGGTTTACCCTGTTTACCGAGCTTGGCTTCAGGGTTGAGCTTTCTCCTCCCACAAGTCGCGCCCTGTTCGCCCGTGGGCTGGCCTCTGTACCCTCGCAGAGTGTCTGCTACCCGGCCAAACTGGCACACGGGCATGTGCTCGCCCTCATCAAGGCAGGCGCAAAGCGCATTTTTCTGCCTTGCATCCCGCGTGAAGCCAAAGAGTTCGAAGAGATGTGCGATGCGTTTTCATGCCCTGTCGCCTGCGGCTATCCGCAGGTTGTACGAGAAAATCTGCCCGAACTTGCCGTGGGCAAGGTCGTTATGCATACCCCTTTTGTCAACCTCAACCATACCGGTTCCCTGGTCAGCAACATTTGCCGTGAAATGAACCTGCCCAAGGGGGAAGTACGCGCTGCCATAAAAGCCGCGCGGCGCGAGCAGGAACATTATCTGAGCGAACTTCGCAATGAGGCGAAAAAGCTTTATGACGCAACAAGCCGCCAGGGAGGCTCGCTGGTTGTGCTCGCTGGGCGTCCTTACCATGCCGACCCCCAGGTGCATCATGGCCTGCCGGACTTCATAGCCTCGCTTGGAGCCACGGTTTTGAGCGAAGACTGTCTGCCCCGGACGTGGCTTCAGAAGATGCCCGTTCCCGGCCTGCGCGTGCGAAACCAGTGGACCTATCCCGCGCGCCTTTATCGAGCCGCTGCCTGGGTGGGCCAGGCCACGCACGGCAATGCCCGCGTTGAACTTGTTCAGCTTACGTCATTCGGCTGCGGGCTTGATGCCATTACCTCAGACCAGGTACGCGAGCAGTTGCAGGAATGCGGCAAGCTGTACACCCTGATCAAAATGGATGAAGGAAACGCCCTGGCTTCGGCGCGCATCCGCATCCGTTCCCTGCTGGCCGTAGCCCAGGGACGCGGAGAAAAAAACATTGTCCACGCGCCGCCTCCGCCCCCTGCTGTCTTTACCAGGAAGGACGCCCAGTCAAGGCTCATTCTTGTGCCGCAGATGGCTCCGCTGCATTTTTCGCTGATCACGGAAGGCGTCGCGGGCAGCGGCCACAGCATCAAACTGCTGCCCCATGTCAATCCCGAGGCCATCAGCCTTGGTCAGGCGTATGTGAACAATGATGCCTGCTATCCGGCCATTGTCGCCATAGGCCAACTGCTGCACGCCCTGCAGAGCGGCGAACATGACCCGCAGCGCGTGGCGCTTTTGCTTTCACAAACATGTGGCCCCTGCCGCGCCAGCAACTATCCGGCCCTGCTGCGCAAGGCTTTGCTGGAATGCGGCCTGGATTCCATCCCCATCCTCACCTTGAGCACTGCTGGAACAGAGGGACATCCCGGCTTCCGGCCCGGTCGCGACATGCTCCACCGCATGCTGCTCGGCATGCTCGGCGGTGACATGCTGCAGCGCCTTTCGCTTTTTACGCAGACGTATGAACGGCACGCCGGCGATACGGAAGACAGAACAGCCCATTGGCTGCGCGTGCTTTCTCCCATTGTAAGGCAAGGCGATGCCAGGGCGTTCCGCCACAGCATGGAGCGCCTCGTGCGTGACTTCGAGCAGATAAGCCTGGGTTCAGGACGCCGTCCCCGCGTTGCCGTTGTGGGAGAAATTCTGCTTACTTACCATCCGGACGCCAACCGGCATATTGTTGACATTATTCGCCAGGAAGGCGGCGAACCGCTGTTGCCGGACATTACAAACTTCATGCTTTACTGCCTGCGGGACTCCATATACGACTGGCAACGCCAGGGCGGCAGCGCTCTGGGTGCTCTCGGCAGCGCTTTGATAATCAGAAAGGTGGAAAGTCTGCGCAAAAGCATGCGGCAGGCCCTCGGGCGCTCATCTCTGGCAGACAGGGTCATGCCGGTGGCTCATGTGGACACCCTGGCCCGCATGGGCGAAACCATGCTTTCACTGGGGAACGCCGCTGGCGAAGGATGGCTTTTGCCTGCGGAAATGCTGGAATTTCTCAATCATGGCGCAAAGGATATCCTTTGCCTGCAGCCCTTCGGCTGCCTGCCCAACCATGTGGTGGGTCGCGGGACATTTAAAACCGTGAGGCGGGCAGCGCCCCAGGCCAATATCATGGCGATTGACTATGACCCCGGCAGCAGCGAGGCCAATCAACTGAACCGTATCCGTCTTTTCATGGCCATAGCCAGAGAAATGGCACGGGAGCAAGGCATCTTGCGGCTTGGAGACCTTCAGGACCAGTCGGATTTTGCCAAAAAACTCTGTGGGGTGACATAGGCGTTTTTCAGATACAGGCTGCCGGCAGCCTCGCTTCGGTCCGGCAGGATTGCCGCAAAAGCATGCTGCGGACGCTGGGACTGTCTGCGTCCGCAGTATGGAATGAAGGGCCGTTGTTAAAATCAGTTGCGCTAAAAAACACGGGTGAGAAAACAGCCCTCAGGCCATTTTCTCACCCGTGAAATATAACAGCTATAGTGTGCGTTATTCGCGCGGGGGAAGTTCGCGGCCGCTCTCTTCAAGGCGCTGCAAAAACTTGTCGCGGCATTCGTAGCTGCAGAAGCGATGGACGGTTTCCCCGTCACGCACAGAAATATTGCCCTCAACAGAAACATAGGTTCCGCATTCGGGGTCTTTGACCATCTCGCCTGCGGCAATCTTGCGTTCCAGTTCGGCAGCGTTATCCTCTTTGTTTTCTTTCTTCTTTTTCAGCACATCATTGGCAAAAAGGCGGTAAAGGGCATAGCCCGCCAGGATAAGAATTAGCCACTTCCACATCTGTCATGCTCCTTAGGTCCGTGCAAGGCACGGGCGCGTACGGCTCTGGTGCGGCTTCCGGCAACATTCATGAAAGCCGTGGACAAGATTACCACAGGGCCTGCCTTCAGTCACTGAAAAATTCTCTGCCCGTCCTTTTTGTACAGCAGTCGCGAAAGCCATTCCGAAGCAGGTATGCCGTCAATGACCGCGTGAGGGGCAACATCAAGCAGCGGCACAAGGGCAAAGGCCCTCTGTGTCAGGCGGGGGTGCGGCACAAGACAGTGAGGGTCTTTGCTGCGCGTGGAGCCAAACAGCAACAGATCGACGTCAATGGCTCTGGGTCCGAAGCGCAAGGCCGGGTCCGTGCTGCGAACCCGCCCAAGGTCTGTCTCGATATCCAGCAGGGCATCCACAAGAGAGCACGGCGTCCAGCAGGCGTCGGGAAAAAGCTCGATCACCTGATTGAAAAACCATGCCTGATCGGCGTAGTCCTGCGGCTCGGTGCGATAGATAGACGACGACGCCCCGATGCGCATGTGTGGCAAGGCGGCCAGCCCCTGTCGGGCGCGTGCCAGCATTTCTTCCGCATTTGCACAGTTGGACCCAAGACACACATAGGCCTGCAGGGAATCCCCCGACGAATTTTCGGACATATGCCTCTCCCCTTTCAAAGGGGTGTTTGTTGCTGTTCCTGCTTTATCTATGTGCGGTTGTGGATAGCACAGGCGCAAAGGGAACAAAAGCCTCTGCGTGCGCGTTTTGCACCGCATACGGCTGTGGAATATGTAAAAAACTTGCCCGTCCGGCGCAAGGCGGCTAGCATGCTTGCATGATCAAGCAAGACACGGCCCCATCCTTCCTCTGTCCGCTGGCCCCCCTGCTGCCGCTGTGGCAGGACTATCTGCTGGCCCAGCGGGGTTTGTCGCCCCAGACTGTCACCTCTTATGGGCAGGACCTTGAAAATTTTTTCCTTTTTCGTCAGGAGCTTGCCCATGGCGAGTCACCATGCCCACAGCCCGACGAACAGGAAATTTTTCTTTATCTGGCCTGGTTGCGCGCCCGGCAGAATACTGGGCGCACACTGGCGCGCCGTCTTTCAGCATTACGGGCGTTTTTCGATTTTGCCATACAGGAAAACGTCATAAAAAATAATCCGGCACAACTGCTGGACAATCCGAAGCTGCCTCAATATCTGCCTGAAGTGCTGAGCCGCGATGAAATGGAAGCCCTGCTGGCACGGCCCGACATGCGCGACAGGGGAGGCCAGCGTGACCGCTGCATGCTTGAGCTGCTTTATGCCGCAGGCTTGCGGGTGTCTGAACTCTGCGACCTGTGCCTGCCCGATCTGGATCTTCAGCGCGGCCTTGTGCGTGTTTTCGGCAAGGGGGCCAAGGAGCGCCTTGTGCCGCTGCACGATCTTATGCAAAGCATGCTTGAAAATTATATTCGTGACTGGCGTCCGGCTTTTTCGCCCACAGGCAACCAGCTTTTCGTCAATCGTTCCGGCCGCGCCCTGACACGACAATACATATGGAAAATGGTAAAAAAATACGCTGTGGCGGCAGGCATACGCCGTCCGGTTTCACCGCATACCTTTCGCCACTCTTTTGCCACGCACCTGCTCGAAGGCGGCGCTGATCTGCGGGCAGTGCAGCTCTTGCTCGGACATGCCGACATCAGCGCCACAGAGATATATACCCATGTGCAGGCAGAACGCCTGCGTGGCATTCACCGCAAATTCCATCCCCGGAGCCAGATGTGAGCCATGTGAGCGCTGCCAAAGCCACGCTGATAACCTGCCATGCCAATGCGGACTTTGACGCCTTTGCCGCCATGCTGGCTGCCCGTCACCTGTATAAACCCCATGTGCTGCTTTTTCCCGGCAGCCAGGAGCGCGGCCTGCAAAAGCTTTACGCCGCTCTTGATGTCCGGGCCTACAATTTTGCCGACAGCGCGGCACTGGACTGGGATTCTTTTGACCGGCTGGTGGTGGTGGACACGCGCCAGCGCGGCAGGGTCAGCCATGTGGCCCCTTTGCTGGATCGCCCGGATGTGCGCGTGGAAATCTGGGACCACCACCCGGAATCAGGTGACGACATCACCCCCGGCAAGCTGTATTTCGCCCCGACAGGCTCTGTCACGAGCCTCATCGTGCAACATCTCCGCGAAGCCGGAATCCGCCTTGAATCGGAAGATGCCACCCTGCTGGGGCTTGGCATTTATGGTGATACCGGCTCCTTCACCTATTCGTCCACCACAACGGCGGATTTTGAGGCTGCCGCCTGGCTGCTCGGCCAGGGGATGGACGTTAACCGCATCAATGACCTGGCCGCTCACGAGCTGACCAGTCTGCACATACAGGCTCTCAACAGCCTGCTGGAGTCGGCAAGGTCCTACACCATAAACGGAACGCAGGTGGTGCTGGCCGAAGCCTCCATGGAGCATTACCTGGGCGACTTTGCCTACCTTGCGCACCGGCTTATGGAAATGGAGAAATTTATTGTTCTTTTTGCCATTGGCCTAATGGGGGACCGCATACAGGTTGTTGCCCGAAGCCGCAGTGACGCCATTAACGTGGGCGATATCTGCGCGGCCCTGGGCGGCGGGGGGCATGTTTATGCGGCATCGGCCTCTGTGCGCCACATGACCCTGCATGAAGTGCGCGATGCCATCCTGCGACAACTCTACGCGCAGGCCCAGCCGGACAAGACCGCGCGTGAATACATGTCTTCTCCGGCTGTGGGGGTGGAATCCACAGCCACCATACGCCAGGCGGACGAACTGATGCTGCACTTCGGCCTTAAGGCAGTGCCTGTTTTCATACCCGGCACACGCAGGTGCAAGGGCCTGCTGGACGCCCAGACTGCTTCGCGCGCCAGCGCCCACGGACTCGGAAACGCCCGTGTGGAAGACTACATGCAACGGCGCATACAGGCTTTGCCCCCGGAAGCGGTACTTAAAGACCTGACCGCCGCCATTGTCGGAGCACGCCAACGTCTGGTGCCCATTGTTGAAAACGAAGATGTGATCGGGGTTGTGACGCGTACCGACCTTATCAATGTTTTTGCTCATGAGCCGGGCAATTTGCCTGTGCTGAAGCATTCCTCCAGCAAGGAACGCCATGTGGGCAAGCTCATACAGGACCGCTTGCCCGCTTCCGCAAAAAATCTGCTCCACATGGCAGGCAAGCTTGGCCGCGAACTGGGCCTGCCCGTCTATGCCGTGGGCGGCTTTGTTCGCGACCTTCTGCTTAACAGGGCCAACCAGGATATTGATCTGGTAGTGGAAGGCAACGGCATTGCCCTTGCAAAGGCGCTGGCTGCGGAGCTTGGCGGAAGAGTGCGCGAACATCAGGAGTTTCTGACCTCAGTGGTCATCTTTAAAGATGCCGAAGGCCGCGAATCGCGCATTGATGTGGCTACCGCCCGGCTCGAATACTATGAATATCCCGCCGCGCTGCCTACCGTGGAGCTGTCTTCAATCAAAATGGACCTGTTCCGGCGCGATTTTTCCATAAATGCTCTGGCGGTGCGGCTGGACAGCACCCCATTCGGGCAGCTTGTGGATTTTTTCGGCGGGCAACGGGACATAAAAGAGCGCATCATACGCGTGCTTCATACCCTGAGCTTTGTTGAAGACCCTACACGCTGTCTGCGGGCTGTGCGCTTTGAGCAGCGTTATGATTTTCGCATAGGGGCAGGCTCGGAAAAGCTTATTAAAAATGCTCTTGGCCTGAAACTGATGGACAGGCTCAGCGGCTCGCGCCTTTTTCATGAATTCAAGCTGATCTGCGATGAGGACAATCCGCTGGCCTGCCTTGAGCGACTGGATCAGATCGGCATACTGCCCGCCATTGCTCAACAGTTGGCGCTTACGCCGGGGAAAAAAAGCATCCTTGAAGAACTTCAGGATATACTGTCCTGGTACCGCCTGCTGTATTTTGAAAAAATGCCTCAGTCCTGGCTCGTCTATTTTCTTGGTCTCTGCCACGGCCTGCCCTATGCGGAAACCTCCGTGCTCTACCGGCGCATGGGTTTGCCTGAAAACAAAAGAAACGAAATACTGGGCCAGCGCGAACAGATGCGTACCGTGAGAGGACGCCTGGAAAACCTGCAAAAGCGCCAAAGCGAGCGGGACTTCAAGGTAAGCGACCTGTGTGGGCTGCTGGCCCCTCTTTCGCTGGAATCCCTGCTCTATCTTATGGCCGAGACCAACAACGAAGCGCTGCAAAAAAAATTGTCCCGCTACATTACCCAATGGCGCCACGAAAAGGTGGATATCACCGGCGAAGACCTTAAAAAGATGGGCTTGCCGCCCGGGCCGCTTTTCAGCCACATCCTGCGCTCGGTGCTTCAGGCAAAGCTTGACGGCGAAGCACCGGGACGCGAAGAACAACTGGCGCTGGCGCGCAAGCTGGCCCACCAGCGGCCAGGAGGCTCAGCAGAAAAGCATGCAGTGGCTACGCGCAACAAATGATCAAACCGGCCGCGTCTTGACCCGGACTGCAGGCAAGGGCTGCCATTGAAGTTTTTTGCACAGATAATACACTGAATATGTTGTACATATTGAATATCAACATTTTATGCCATGTTCGTTTTCCGCTTGCTCCTGATGGTCAAGCGGTGTATAGAAAAAAACTATGAAACAATTGTGGGCGCCTTGGCGTATTGAATATATTCTTGGACCAAAACCGGACACCTGTGTGTTCTGTCTTCCCACCGGCACACAGGAGGATGAGCAGCGCCTCGTCCTGTACAGAGGGCGGCATTCTTTTGTTATCATGAACAAGTTTCCGTACAATAATGGGCATATTATGGTTTGTCCTTACAGGCATGTCATGAACCTTGCCGATCTGGACACCAGCGAAGCCCATGAAGTTATGGATCTTCTTCAGACGTGCTCCATAATATTAAAGAAGCACTTTAACTGTGAAGGCATCAATATCGGCCTCAACCAGGGCGCGGCAGCCGGAGCCGGCATCAGGGAACACATGCATTTTCATCTGGTTCCGCGTTGGACCGGCGACTCGTCTTTCATGGCTGTTTTTGACGAAGTGCGTACAATGCCTGAACATTTAAGCCGCAGTTATGCGGCGTTGAAACCATATTTCACGAAAGGCGCTTTGGCTGGGGAGCCATGCGGCGCCGGTTCCTCGCCTCATAAGGAAGGTTGCAGTCCGCAACAGAACAGTTGACGGAATCAGTGGCGAAGGAAGTGTTTTTTACGCCGGGCGGCGTGAAAAATTCGGCTGGAGAGCGCAAGCTGTGTCCCTCATGGGCGGGCGGCATTCTCAAAAAGCCCGTGAATTTTTTGAGATAGCTTTAGCCTGAGAGGAGTGTGTCTATGCGGTATATCAAGGTTCTCTTGCTGGCCGTCGTCTTTTTTCTTGCCCTCGTGTTCTTCTTTCAGAATCAGGGACCTCTTTCGCAGGACATGGTGTTAACGCTTCACCTTTTCTTTATTCCGCCCATGCATTCCATCCCGCTGCCGTTTTACTTTCTGGTGATTGTGGCTTTCGCCCTGGGCGCCCTGCTCACCTTGAGCTTCCTTGTGTGGGACAAGCTGAACCTTTCGGCCCGCCTGATGAAGCACAAGTGGCACATCAATAGCCTTGAACGCGAAATGGTCCAGCTTCGCAAGAAGGCCGACACGGAAACCGCAAAGCGGAGCTTCTTGCATCGGAACAAGGAAAAAACCGATGGCGCTCAGTCTGCTCCGGCTGAAGCCAAAGCGGTTGCAACAGGAGACGAAGCCCTTGCTCCTGACCCTGACAAGCATTAGACGTTTTTGTTTTTCGGGCGCTGCCGTGTGTTCTTCGGCAGCGCCGCGCAGCGGAGCAGACACGCACAGAGTGGCCTGCTCCGCTGTTTCTAACGCGGTTCCCGCGCTCCCTTTTGCCCTGAAGCACTGCCATGTCTGAACCCACTTTCAAGATGACCCCCATGTTTGAGCATTACATGAGCATCAAGGCTGATCACCCTGATGCTCTGCTTTTTTATCGCATGGGTGACTTTTATGAGCTTTTTTTTGACGATGCCGAGCTTGCGGCGCGTGAACTTCAGATAACCCTCACCAGCCGCAGCAAAGATCCGAAAAATCCCATTCCCATGTGCGGCGTTCCCTGGCATGCGGTGGACACGTACGTGGCGCAGCTGGTGGACAAAGGCTATCATATTGCTATCTGCGACCAGGTAGAAGACCCAAAGACAGCAAAAGGGCTGGTGAAAAGGGCCGTAACCAGCGTCAAAACTCCCGGCACTGTGCTTGATGATGCCAACCTGAGCACCAAGAGCCATAACTACCTTGGCGCTCTCTGCCCCGGAAACGATGCGGATAAAGGCGGTTTTGCCTGGCTGGACGTTTCCACAGGTCAATGGTCCGGCGTGGATTTCAAACGGCAGGCGGAACTGTGGCAATGGGTTCAAAAAATGGGCCCCCGCGAGCTTCTTGTTCCTGAAGGTTTTCAACCGCCAGCCCGCACGTTGCTTGAAGGCATACGCCTTGTGCGCCTGCCTGTAAGCCGGTTTGATCTCAAACGTTCCACGGAGCGCGTACTGGCTGCGCAGGGGGTACGCGAAGCCGCTGCCCTCGGCCTTGCAGGCCATGATGAAATAATGCGGGCGTGCGGCGCGCTGCTTGCGTATCTTGCGCAAACCCAAATGCGCAGCCCGGAGCATCTGCAGCCCTTCCAGCGTCTGGACTTGAGCCGCAGGCTTATCATTGACGAGGTTACGGAACGCAATCTGGAAATTTTCACCCGTCTGAACGGGCGCAAAGGCAAGGGAACCCTGCGTCATGTGCTGGACGACACCATGACGCCTATGGGCGGCCGTCTGCTGGAAGACATGCTGCGCCACCCCTGGCGGGAAAGCTCCCACATAGTCCGCACGCAGGACGCTGTGGAGTGGTTTTATGCCGATGACGGCCGCCGGGCCGCGCTGCGCGAGGCCCTTGACGGCGTCTACGACATGGAGCGCCTTTCCACGCGCATCAGCCTCAATCAGGGCAGCCCGCGCGACTTTATCGCGCTGCGCAACAGTCTGGCTGCCCTGCCGCAGGTTTTTGCCGCTCTTACCGGCCCCACAACATCCCTCATGCTGCGGCCTGACCAGGAAAGCGACGCCCAAGAAAACCCCTCGCAGGAAAACCGCGCCACGCAGCCCCGCGCCCTGGCCGAACTTCTCAAGGCCTGGGATACGATGGAGGATTGCACACAACTTTTACAAAGCGCCCTGGTGGATAATCCGCCTCCGGTCATTACTGACGGGGGACTTTTCAAAAACGGTTATAACGCCGAGCTGGACAGGCTGCTGGATCTGGCCGAGCACGGTGAGCAGAAGCTGCAGGCCATGCTGGCCCAAGAGCAGGCAAGCACGGGCATCCCCAAGCTGAAACTAGGCTATAACCGTGTTTTTGGCTATTATTTTGAAGTATCACGGGCGGCCCATAGCGGCACAATGCCCTATCATTTCATTCGCCGCCAAAGCCTTGCCAATGCCGAACGCTTTACCACCGAGGACCTTAAAAATCTTGAGGAAGAACTGCTTTCCGCTTCTGACAAACGCAAGGCACTGGAATACAGCCTGTTTCAGGATCTGCGCCAGCATATGTCAAACCAGCGGGAACGTGTTGCCCACATGGCCCAGCTTATAGCGCACCTGGACTACTGGCAGAGCCTTGCGCAGGTGGGCCGCCTCAACAACTGGTGCCGACCATATCTGGAAAGCGACGCCAATCTGACCATCCGTGAGGGCCGTCATCCGGTGGTGGAAGCCATGATCGGCCGCGCCAACTTTGTTCCCAACGATTTCAGGCTGGATGAAAAACGCCGCCTGTGCCTGCTTACCGGCCCCAACATGGCGGGCAAATCCACCGTATTGCGTCAGGTTGCCATCATCTGCCTGCTGGCGCAGATGGGTTCAATGGTTCCGGCCACATCGGCCCGTCTCGGCCTTGTGGACAGGCTTTTTTCCCGTGTGGGCGCTTCTGACAACCTGGCTCAGGGTCAGAGCACCTTTATGGTGGAAATGATGGAGACTGCGCGCATCCTGCGGCAGGCCACAAAGCGCAGCCTCATTATCCTGGATGAAATCGGACGCGGCACCAGCACCTATGACGGTGTCGCTCTGGCGTGGGCCATGGTGGAAGACCTGGCCCGCCGCGCCCAAGGAGAGTTGCGCACCCTTTTCGCCACACATTATCACGAGCTTACGGCCCTTGAAGGTCGTGTTGACGGTGTTTTTACAATGAACATCGCCATCAGCGAGTACAACGGCGATATTCTTTTCCTGCACAAGCTCGTTCCCGGCCCGGCGGACAGAAGTTACGGCGTTGAGGTGGCCAGGCTGGCTGGCGTTCCCGTTCCCGTGGTGCAACGTGCCAGAGCTATCCTGGCTAACCTGGAGCGCGGGCGCGATATGGCGCGCAAAGCGGTCGTTTCCGCCGTGTGCCTGCCCGGCCTTGACCTGCCTGAAGCCAGCCCCGAAGAAGAAATGCCTGTTCTACATGCGGCTCCTCCGCGCTCCGAGCATCCTGTGGTAGAGTTGCTGCGCCAGTTGGAACCGGAAGAATTAAGCCCGCTTGATGCCCTTAAAACTCTTATGGAATGGAAAAAACTCTGGGGCGCACAGCCGGGCAGCGATACCGCACAAAGCGAAAATCCCCACAAGGGACGCGGGGAAGAAGGCAGCCGTGGCTGACGGCAATCCGTGGTCCGTCCTCCAGTTCATTGCCGAACGGCGCATTGAAGAAGCGCAATCACGTGGGGCCTTTGACAATTTGCCGGGTCAGGGGCGTCCTCTTGAGCTTGAGGATACAAGCCATGTGCCGGAAGACTTGCGCATGGCGTACAAAATTCTCCGCAATGCCGGCTACTTGCCCCCGGAGTTGGCGGAACGCAAAGAGTTGAACCGCCTTGTTGATCTGCTTTATCAATGCGAGGATGAGCAGGAACGCGTACGGCAGATGCAGAAACTGCAATTCATGGTTGTACGCACCCGTATGCGCTACCAGCGCCATATGTGTATTGAGCAGGATGATCCTTATTACGACAGGCTGCTGGACAGAATCTGTGCCGCGGGCAAACAAAAAAAGATATTTTAGACGTACGTGGTTTGATGTGCCGCGACGGCTGCATCGCACCGGACAATTTAGAGCAGATTAACTTTGAGAATATACATTCTCAAAGTTTAAGGCACGCTCACTTCGGCGTTTAATTGCGCAGATAAACTGCGCTTACGCCTCCGTAGCGAACGTCTGCTCACGCAGACGCCAGAGCAATTTCAAAGTGAAATTGCTCTAGCGCGGCCAGAAAATGCTAATACAAGTCGGAATCCGCTGGCAGTCGCTCCCAGTAAATACGCCCTTTTTTGCGATATTTGCGCAACAGCACATAAACGCTGCCCGGCCCGCCGTCATGAGCCTGTGCGGTACAGAAAGCCAGCACTACTCTTTTGAGCGGTTCCTGGGTCAGCCAGATTTGCAGCTTTTCGCGCAAGATGCCGATGCCGTCAGGCGAGTTGCGCCCGCGCCCCGGAACAACCAGCACAGTGCGCAGTCCCTTATACCAGCTGCCACGTAAAAAGCCGCGCAAGGCTTCAAAAGCCTGTACGGCGTTAAGCCCGTGCAGATCAAGGTGTCCTTCCGGGCTGAGAGAACCTGCCCGCAGCTTGTTCATTATCATCTGGTCAAGCCCGACCACATGTCCTTCAATGTATTCGTCAGTAAAGGACAGGGCAAATTCCAGCTTGCCTTCCATAAAGTCCTGCAAGCCGAGCTGGCCTTGCGGCGGTGGAGAGCCTGCCTCAGGAGCGGGGGCAATATCACGGCCACGGCCCTGAAGGGGTTGCACCTGCCCCATGGCCTGCATGAAGACGGCGTCTTCATCCGCATCCCGGTCCGAGCCCGTGTTTTCAGACGCCATATCTCTGCAAGCCCCCGGTTCTGCACAGGCATGTCCAGGCTTGACTGCATGGTTTTTCATAAAAGCTCTCCCCGGCCCGCTGGCTGGCTGAGCTTCTTTTTTTTGCAGGGAAGGATTTTCCTGTGTTGCGGCGCAGGCGGGCGATTCTTTTTTATTTTTTTTGACTGTGAGCTTTTTACCCGGCAAAGCACAGTGCTCTTCAAGCAAAAAGGTGCCGGGCTGTTCCACATCTTTCGGCTTTCTTTTTCCACGGCCCTTTTCCGGTGCGCAGACCTGACCGACAGCATGCAAAAAAAGTTCACAGTCTTCGGCATCCGCGCCGTCATTTCCTGCTGTGGTCCGACCTTTATGCAGATTGGCGCGGCTGATGCGGCGTGATCTTTCCTGGCTGACGCTTTTTCCCGGTTGGCGTTTTTTGTCTTTATCCGGAAATTTTTCGGCAGCAAGAGAACGAAAAGGATTTTCTCCAAACGAGTCTGAACCGGTCACATGCCACCTCCTGCAAAAAACTGCCTGTAAAAAAAGCCGCGGCGTACCGCGGCTTTTCAATCCGATTGAGAGAGGGTCTATTGCCCTGCAGGCGCTGCCGGAGCCTCGGCAGGAGCGCTCTGGTTTTCAGCGGGCGCTGCCGGGCTTGTCTGAAGCGGCTCAGCCTGCTGTGCCGGAGCCGGAACCGATTTCGGCGCAACGGGATCTTCAATTTTCACGTTGAGAATGGTGGATTCGCTGCTGGGGCGAGAGCTGCTCACATAGGTGTAGCTCAGCGAAGTGATGACAAATATCACGGCCATAAGCGTAGTCAGCTTGGCAAGTATGCCGCCGGCGCCGCCGCTGCCGAAAACAGAAGTATTGCCTCCGCCGAAGATGACGCCCATGCCCTCCTTGCCCGACTGCAGGAGCACAAGGATAACAAGCAACACGCATACAATGATATGCAGCGTAAGAATAAGAGTCTGCACGTATTCCTCCTCGCCGTCCGGCCACAGCCCGATGGCGCGCCAGAAGTTGGGCATCAGGCCCCGATAATTTGTAAGAAGCTTTGCGCCTCTAAAGAGGCTCCTCCTACCAAAAGACCATCCACATTGTCAAGGGCGATAAGCGCTCCGGCATTATCAGGCTTAACGCTGCCGCCATACAGAATAGGCAGTTTTTTGCCGGAATCCCCCACAAATCTTTCAAGCAGGGTCCGTGTAACACCGTGCGCCTCGCGCACTTCACCGGGGCCAGCCACCTTGCCCGTGCCTATGGCCCACACAGGTTCATAGGCTATCGCCAAACGTCCCGGCAGGCTTTCACCAGACATTCCGTGAGGTCTGGCCTCAAAGAATGCGGTCAGCTGCCGTTCAAGCACGGCATACAGGCTGCCCTGCTCGCGCTCTTCAAGCTTTTCCCCGATGCAAAGCATGGTTTTGAGGCCATGACTAAGGGCAAACACCGCTTTGCGGGCCACAAGCTCATCGCTCTCGCCAAAAACATGTCTGCGTTCGGAATGCCCCACAAGAACCCACTGCGCTCCAACATCACGCAGCATATCAACAGAAATCTCGCCCGTAAAAGCGCCTTCAGGCGCGGGATAAAAATTCTGCCCGCCCACGGCCAGAGCTTCTTTACCGGCAAAAGCACGAACCACGCTTTCAATGGCGGTAAAAGGCGGGAAAACCACCACTTCGCGTCCCGCAGGCAGAACTTCGGGTAAAGCGGCCGCAAGCTCGCCGGCGGTTGTGGCGGCCTGAGTACGGTCTTTATACATCTTCCAGTTTGCAGCAATAATCTTGTGCATACATACCCCTTGCGGCGTTAAAGCTGACAGGAATTCAGCTCGCACTGGTAAATAAGGGCGTCTTCACCCGTATCGGCATAATACTTGCGTCGCAGGCCGACACGTTTGAAGCCGCAGCGTTCGTACAGGCTAATGGCTGGCGTGTTGCTATCCCGTACTTCAAGCAAGACTTTATGCATATCCATTTTACGCGCCAGACGCAAGGCAACACGTAAAATGCGCAAGCCGTGTCCCTGCCGCCTCAGGCAGGGGCGCACCGCCAGATTGAGTATTTCCAGCTCGTCTTCTGTGTGGTAGATGGAGATATAGCCCGCAAGCGTTTTGCCGTTGCTCAAACCAAAGGCGGCAAAGGCTTTTTGTCCGAAGGCGGCGCGGCATTGCTCTTCGGACCAGGGCAGAGTAAAACATTCCCGCTCAATGACGGCCATTTCAGCCGCATGCCGTACCTCAAGCCGCAGCATGCGCCATACTGGCCCCGTGGATATACTCATGAAAACAATCCCTTATAGCGGACTAAAAAATTCTGACCACTACCTTGAAGTGGTGGACGGCGAAAACAGGCCGTTGTGCATCATGCCTGACGAGGATGTTCTCCGTCAGCGCCTGCCGCACCGCGCTGTGGCCTTGCTTGTGCGCGACAAAAATGGACACGCCCTGCTGACTCGCAGCGGTCAGGGTTGGTGCTTTTCGTCGCATGGCCGTGTTCCGGCTGGCATGTCGTGCGAATGCCGCGTTGGGGAGCTGCTGCTCAACCACTGGGGGCATGAGGGAAAACAGGTTTCTGCCCTTGGGCTTATTCCCCCAGGCCCTGAAAATGACGCGACATTCCTGAACCTGTTTACGGCCAGGCTGCCGCGCGCCATCATTGCCGTCAGGGCCGCCGACCGGGACCGTCATCTGTTGGTGGACCGTGATGAGCTGAAGGGGCTGGGGACGCATTTTGGAGACCTGCTTTCCCCCCTCATGCGCGCCGCCATCCAACGACAGTATTTTTTTTCGGTATGAACCCGCACCCCACCATGTTCTTGCGCGGTCATCCATAAAACTGCCGGATCAAGACACTCGTCAGTTGGTCGGGCTTAGCAAGTCCACGGCCAGGGCATGCAGCCGCCCATTGCTGGCAAGCAGAGGTTCGCCAAACTGTAACGGATCACCGTTAAGGTCACTCACCCGGCCGCCCGCCTCTTCCACCAGAAGCATGCCCGCGGCGTAGTCCCAGGGCTTAAGGCCGGCCTCGTAAAAAATATCCAATTTGCCGCAAGCCACGTAGGCAAGATCAATGGATGCCGCGCCGATGCGGCGCACCCCCTGGGCAATGGGCAACACCAGGGCAAGGCGCTCCATAACTTCAGGCAAACGTGTGGCAATGTCATAGGGAAAGCCCGTACCCACAAGGGCATCGCTCAGGCTGTCTACTCCACTGACAGCAATGCGGGAATCGTTGCAAAACGCGCCATGCCCGCGCGCCGCCCAGTAGCAACGGCGCAGCATCGGCACGTTCACAATCCCAAGCTCAACCCGCCCCTGATGCCATAAAGCCACGGATGTGCCGACCTGGGGAATGCGGTGTACGAGATTTGTCGTGCCGTCCACAGGGTCGATAATCCAGCAGGTATCCTTGGGGGCGGAATCTTCCTGACTGCTTTCCTCTGCCAGAAAACACGCTTGCGGCACAAGGTCAGCGAGTTTTTCCTTTAAAAAATTTTCAACGGCCAGATCTGTCTGGGTTACCAGATCAATACTGCCTTTATGCCGAACATTGCTCGGCTGAAACCAATGCTCGCGCACGATCTCGCCGCTTTGCAGCACAATGTCTACACAGCGTTTGAGAATGGGGTGAATATCAATCATGGCAAATCCTTGGGCATGGAATGAGGGCATAGCCGTCTGCCGGACGCTCCGGCGCAGAACACAATGAAAAGAAAATACAGCGGCTGCCCTTGGAGCATTTTCACTTTGAAACTGCTCTGCGACGGCGTGAGTAAGCGCAATTTGTTTACTCTGTTAAGCGCCGAAGTAAACTTTGAGAATATCCATTCTCAAAGTTAATCTGCTCTAATTGATAAAGACGGAGCGGTAGGTCTCCCGGTCAAGCATGGCCCTGGCCGTGCCGCGCAGCACTGTGGTAAGCGGGTCTTTGTCCACAAAAACCTTGAGGCGCGTTTCACGGGAGATATACTGGTCAAGGCCCTTGAGCAGGGAACCGCCGCCGGCCATGAGCATGCCGTTGCGGTAAATATCCGCCGCCAGTTCCGGAGGCGTTTTTTCAAGGGCGCGCAGCACAACCTCCAGAATGGCCTGTACTGGCTCGCGCAACGCTTCGCGGATATGGGCTTCGGTCACTTTAACCACGCGGGGGCAGCCGCGCACCATATCCTTACCTGAAACTTCAAGAATGGGCGCATTGGGCATGGGCATGGCCGAGCCAATGATTTTTTTGACATTTTCGGCGGTATTGTCACCCACTTCCATGCGAAAGGCATCGCGCATAAAGCGCTGTACCGCCAAATTCATGGTGTCGCCGGCCACACGCACGGACTGGGAGTTGGCAACGCCCGACAGCGTGATCACAGCCACCTCGCTTGTGCCGCCGCCAATATCCAGCACAAGGTTGCCCAAAGGCTCATGGATGGGCAGGTCAGCCCCTATGGCCGCAGCCATAGGCTCTTCGATCATGGAAATGTCAACAACTCCGGCCAGCATGGCGGAGTCGATGACAGCTCTTTTTTCAACCTGGGTGATACCGGTGGGAATGCATATGGTCATGGACGGCCTGACCAGGCGCAGACCATTAACAGCCTTTTGCACAAAATACGAAATCATGGCCCGGGTAACGTCAAAATCCGCGATAACGCCATCCTTCATGGGCCGAACGGCGCGAATGCTCCGGGGCGTGCGCCCGATATATTCCTTGGCGGCAGCGCCCACAGCCAGAACTTTACCCGTACCCGCATCAAGAGCCACTACCGAGGGCTCGTTGACGACAATGCCATGCGCCCTGGTGTAAAGCAGCGTGTTGGCCGTACCCAGGTCCATGGCGATGTCTTTGGACAAAAAGCGGAAAAGACGCCGCAAAAACATGGCTAATATTCTTTTTCAGGCGGCATGGGGGCATTGTCCGGGTCGTATGCCTGGGGGCCGTTACTGTGTACTCTGGCCTTGGGCAGCATGCCGCGAAGGCGAACCTTGAGGTACAGGTTTTCAAGAAACAGGGCCAGATGGTCAACAGCCTGGCGCACAAAACTGCGCATGGACTCATCAATTTGCCGTGGCTGCGTATGCGCCAGGCACAAAACGCCGCGCGTGCTCTTATTGATCATGACCGGCATGCAGATGGCAGCCTGAAAATCCGGCATGTCGGGCAGCTTGCCAAAAAGTACGGCCGAGGGCGCGCCTTCCACACCTTCGGCCATGACAGGCTGGTCATTGCGAAAAACCCAACCCGTTATGCCGCTGCCCATAGGCAAGATCAGCGGTTCTTCCTGTCCGTCAAGCAGCAGTCGTGCAGACTCGGCTTCCACGCAGTAGGTTTCGCCCGGCGTATCGACAGAGGCAAAGGCGCAGTAGTCAAAACCGGTGGCTTCCACCATAATGCGCAGGTAGTTTTGCAAGAATTGCGGCCAGCGTTTATAGCGGAAGCGTAAATCCTGGATAACCCCCAGCTCCACAAAGTAGCGCGGGATGTCTCCGGCAAGGTCCTGACGGCCCCTGCTGCCCTGCTGGCGGGCCACAAGCTCGGCGAACATCTGAAGAATCTTGTGATCCTTGTCGGAAAAAGAGTATTGCCGCTTGCTGTCGACGCACAAGGCGCCCCCCGTAGGCACGGGGCAGCCCATGAAGGCCTTGATGGACGCTTCTTCTCCACCGGAGTAATAGCCAAGATTGCTCTGGCGCTGATCAAAGTTTGGCACGAGCAGAGGCTGGCGATTGCGCACAATCCAGCCAACCAGCCCCTTGCCGGGCAGCACGGTGGCATTGCCGCCGACTTTGTCGCCCAGGCTGAACGAGGCGGCCAAATGATGCAGATCGCCTTCTTCATCGGGCAGGAAAAGTACAACGGAATATGCGTCAAAAACGCTGCAAACGATACTGAGTATATGCTTTTCCAACGTGTTTTCAGTCATGATGATGCGGGTTTTATGGTGAAGCGGGCTGGCCGCATAAATATCTGAGAGGCACACTCCTTGTAGCAAAGCGTACCGCCCCCGGCAACTGCTTTTGCGGCGTTTCAAGGCAGAGAGCGGATGGCTTACAGGGAAAAACAAGCCAGTTTCGGCCATTCTGAAACAGGTGCAGGTGGCCCCCCTGGCGAAAAATGCTTATTTACCTGTAGGGACTACTGGAATTATTTTTAAAATAAGTATAAAAAATTAAAAAATCAGGTATCGGGATGCGCGGATGATAAAATGGCAAGAGGTCTTCAGCAAAAATGGTTACCCCTGGAAGGACGCAAGCTGCCTGTCCGCTCCAGTGACCATAAGCGACCTTGCGTCACTCAAGCATTTTCTTGATGCCGTACACATACGTTTTTGCCTGGTAAAACCCTACCAGGAAAATAAAAACTACCCGGTTGTCGAAGGGCGTGAGCTTTTGCCCTCTTTTGACAACGACATGTTCGAATACAAAGACCTGCCTGGCTTTGCCATGGTGGCCTTTGCCCGCCAGCTTGATTACTTTTCCGAAATATTTCAGTTCGACAAGCTGCACCCCGTCATAACAGAAGGCGAAGGGGCCTGCTGCCCGCTGGAAAACCAGGTTATGGGGCAGAACCTGCAAACCCTTGCCTCCCGCCTGCCGCGCATGCATCAGGAAGTGTTTCGCCACCAGTTCCGCTCCACGGACACGGTGCTGCTTGAAAACTACCCGGCCCTCATGCCCTATCTGCTCAATATGGACAGGGCGCAGGTTCTTGCATGGGATGCGGACAACCTGTTTCACCTTGCGGGAATTTTTGCCTCTTTTCCTTCCGACATTGACAGCGAGCTCAAGCGCTTCGGCATCCGCATAGGCAAGTTTGTCTATGGCGACAGCGACATTTACGAACGTAACCGCATGTTTGTCTATCAGTACCTTATGGAGCTTTACGGCTTTCCCATTGTGTCTGAGCGGCGCACGTCCAGCGCGCTCTTCTCCCGAAAGCTCCACAAGATGGGTGAACATTTTCTTTTGCGCGTTCTCGGCCAGACAGACAGAACCATCACCACGTATACCGCCACAGGGGAAAATTTGCGCTATCCCCTGCTGGAAAAGGTTGCGCTGGTGGCTGTGGACGCCGACCATGACGAAGCGCTTGAAATTATCGACCGCGACGGCTTTTTTCTCGACAAGCCCCGGCGCGTGGTCATCTTGCGTGTAAGATACCGCCAGCACAGCTTTGATTCCAGCAACGTGCGTCAGGACCGCGCCCTTTCGGTGGTGGCCCAGGAGGTTCTGCACCCGCTTACCGGCGAACCGCTCAAGGGACTGAACCTTATCAAAGACACCTCAAACATGTTTTTGCGCCTTAACGACATTGTGCGGGGCGAATTTACCGGGCGCATCATCTACAAGCGCACCGAGGTGGTGGAAAATACCGATACCCACGAAAAGCGCCTCAAATTTTTGTACAGCTGGCTCACCAAGCATCAGCGCCGCATGATCAGCTACAGTGACGAATTTTTTTCAAATGTCAGCAAGGTGCTGTGCAACTACCTGTACTCACCAGACAATGACGAGGTATTTGACGGGCTGCGCGAGCTTTATCAGGATGTCTGCACACGCTTCAGCTATATCCAGCAAGCCAGGCGTGTGCGCATTCTTGAAGACCTGTGCGGCCGCACCTGCAAGGGAGTGCACATCACATACCGCCAGATGATGAGCGAAACGGTGGCCCTGCTCAACGAACTGAAATTCGAGATTGTCAACTTTTTTCCGGCGCTGGTTGATGCTGTTATTGACTGCGTTGAAAAAATTTTGCGAGACCGCTACCTTCAGCGTCAATATCTGGAGCAGCCGGAAGACAGCCTTACTCCTGCCGGACTGGAAATTCGCAAGAACTACGGACGCCTCGTCTCCCTTCAAGACGGCTTCAAGGCCGTGCGCAAGGCGAGAACGGGCAAGGAAAATATTATAGCATGAGTTTAGCTTTTTTTTACCTTGCTCCTGAAAAATGGGGAAAGGAAGTTTGTCTTGAAGATCAGGAAGCCCGCCACCTGAGCCAGGTTTTACGTCTTGGTCCCGGAGATGAAGTGGGCCTGCTGGACGGCCGGGGCCGCAAAGGCCGCTTTATTGTACGCAAGACCGGCAAGAAAAATGTTCATCTTGAATGCCTCAATGAAGAACATCTGCCGCTGCCCACGGCGCGGGCGGTCATTGCCCTTGCTTTCAGCAAGGCCGTACGCCGGGGATTCTTTATGGAAAAAGCCGTGGAGCTGGGCGCGCACGGTATATGGCTCTGGCAGGGAGATCACAGCCAGGGCAAGCTTTCAGCCGCCGCCACAGAGGCATGCCAGGGGCAGCTTGTGGCCGGGGCCAAACAGTGCGGCAATGCCTGGCTGCCGGAAATGCGCGGCCTCACCAATGGCGTTGATGAACTGGCGGCTCTTGCCGCCGGGGCAGATCACCGGATTTTACCGTGGGAGGCACAGGACAATGTACCCATGCTTACTCCCGCCCTGGCAGGCCAACCGGGCCTGAGCGTGTATGTCATCGGCCCCGAAGGCGGCTTTTCATCGCGCGAGCTTGACGTGCTCAAGCATTCCGGCTTTATTGCCGTAAGCTTGGGGAACCGTGTGCTGCGCTGCGAAACGGCGGCCACCCTGTGCCTGGGACTGCACTGGTGGGCCTCGCAACTGCCTGAAAAAATGTGCTCCAGCGAGGAGTCCGGGACATGAGTGTGAGCAAGCCGCTGCCCGAGCGCATGCGTCCGGATGATCTGGCTCTTTTTCTTGGGCAGACCCATCTTGGCAGCCGCCTTCGTTCCCTCATGCAGGCCAAACGCTTGCCAAGTCTGCTGTTTTTTGGCCCCCCTGGGTGTGGAAAATCCACGCTGGCTCTTTTGCTCGCCAAATCCACTGGCAAGACCTTTCTGCGGCTGAGCGCGCCCGAAGCGGGGTTGCAACATTTGCGGCGGTCGCTTTCAGGCGTTGAAATTCTTGTGCTGGACGAATTGCACCGCTTTTCCAAGGCGCAGCAGGATTTTTTTCTGCCTCTGGTGGAATCGGGTGAACTGACCCTGCTGGCAACCACCACGGAAAATCCTTCCTTCAGTGTGACGCGGCAGCTTCTTTCACGCCTGCATGTGCTCCGTCTGCGTCCTCTGGGACGCACGGAACTTGTGGAACTCGCGCGCCGTGGCGCGGCGGATCTGCAGACAGAAATGCCCGATGACCTGGCCGAGCTTCTGGCGGGAGTGGCCCACGGGGACGCGCGTACCCTGCTGAATCTGGTGGAATACGTGGCCGCCCTGCCCGCCGACTTGCGCGATATCGAGCACATCAAGGCCGCCCTGCCCGAAGTGCTGGTTCGCCACGACAAAGACGGCGACAACCATTATGAGCTTGCCTCGGCCCTTATCAAATCCATCCGTGGCAGCGATGTGGACGCGGCTCTTTACTATCTGGCTTGCCTTCTCGAAGGCGCTGAAGACCCCCGTTTTATCTGCCGCCGCCTTATTCTTTCCGCTTCCGAGGATGTGGGTCTGGCCGACCCCAACGCCTTGCAGCTGGCCGTGGCCTGTCAGCAGGCCGTGGAATTTGTGGGCATGCCCGAAGGCTTCATTCCGCTTGCGGAAACAGTGACGTATCTTGCACTGGCACGTAAAAGCAACGCCACATACGCGGCATATCTTAATGCACAGCGCGAGATCAAACTCAACGGTCCTCATCCGGTTCCCCTACACCTGCGTAATCCTTCCACGCAGTTGCACAAAGAATGGGGGTACGGCAAAGAATACAAATATCCTCACAACTATCCGGAATCCTGGATCCAGCAGACCTACCTGCCGCAAGAACTGGAAGGGCGGCGTTTTTATCAGCCACGCGACAACGGCGAAGAACCCCGCCTTACGCAATGGTGGCGCAAGCTGCATAAAATCAAAAAGACGGAAGATTAGGTATGCACCCTTATATTGAAGGCGAATTTGCAAAAAAATTTCTCACTGGCGATAGCTACACAAGCCAGGGAACACATACAGGCTTTTTTACCCGTCTGATGCCCTCGCTGAGCTTTTACACCCGCCTGTTCGGTGGCCCTTTGCGCTGGCTGTGCGCCAGGGCAGCCAAAGGAAAATGTGACGACAGTGCATGGGTACACGCCAGCGTGTGGGTTTCAGAACTCATGGAGCGCATCGGTTGCCCCATTGAGGTGCAAGGCATGAACGCCATTGAAAAAGTGGACGGCCCCTGCCTTTTTGTCGCCAACCATATGAGCACGCTGGAAACATTCATGCTGCCGGGCATGATACGCCCGCGCATGCCCGTGACATTTGTGGTAAAAAAGAGCCTGACCACCATGCCCCTTTTCGGGCCGGTCATGCGCTCGCGCGCCCCCATTGTGCTTGGGCGGTCCAACCCGCGCGAAGACCTTACCGCGGTGCTGGAAGGCGGCCTTGAGCGCCTGAGCAAAGGCATTTCCATCATTGTTTTTCCGCAAAGCACGCGCGCGCTCGCTTTTGACCAGCGGCATTTCAACACTATCGGCGTCAAGCTGGCCCGCAAAGCCGGAGTGCCGTTAATACCGCTGGCCCTTAAAACCGATGCCTGGGGCCAGGGTAAAAAAATCAAGGAACTTGGGCCTGTAAAACCAGGAATGCCCGTACGGTACTGCTTTGCCAGCCCCGTACGCATTCAGGGGCAAGGCAAGGAAGAACACGCCGCCATTTGCCGCCACATTGCCGAACACCTCGATAGCTGGCAGCGCATGGATGGCGTCAACGGCCAGACAGCCTGATGGGATCTCGCCCGCATCCGGCAGCAACAGCAACGGCCCGCCAGTATTTCCGGCGGGCCGCTTTTATGGAAAAATTTCAATAATACAATTAGAATATATTAGAACATTTTCACTTTGAAATTACTCTGGTGGCTGCGTGGGCAGACGCCCTAGCTGCCCTGCGCGGAAGATTCGGCTGCATCAAGTTTCTTTTGCAGGCGCTTACAGTACAAAGAAAAGAAAAAATTGGCGATGGGGCGGATGGAGATAACCGCAAAAAAAAGCAGAAAATACAGCAAAGAATCAATGAGCATCATGGGGGTTGAGCGTGCCTCAAAGCCCATGCCGCTTAAAAAGCCATGCAGTTTGAGAATGACGGCGCATATGCCAAAAAAAACACATATCCCATACATAAAGCATCTGTCTTTGGCTTTCCGTAACTGCTTGTCCATATCCTCTCCACCTTCGTAAAAATACACGGCCCTGCCCGGCATGCCCCATTTCTGGGCGTCAGAATATGACATAGAAAAACTTTCCACGCCAGCCCTGCCTTGCGGCTTTTCTGCGGCAGTCTGCCCCGCCGTTCTTGCGGAACAAAGCGTTTTACTCTGCCCGTATACATGGTCAAGGTAGCACCGCTCAGCAAAGTGCGGAGCAGGGATGGAGGGCGCTGTCGTCTTCACCATTTCAGCCAGTAGACTGAAACTGCGTGTGATGCCGTGTGATGTAGCTGCCATGACGCACATCGCCCCACGCAACCGCAAAACAGCCTTGCGTTCAAATTGTTTATGGCGGCAAAGGATTCCCCTTTGCCGCCATAAACCGTTGCAGTACAGAAAACTACAGAAAACCCTGCGCCGCTGCGCGGCTGATCATGTCCATTCAAGCAGACGCCTTTGTCCGGTCAGCGAACGAAGGTAGGTGGCGTCCTGTCCGACCTCGAGGCAGCCCAGGTATTCTCCCTGCTTATCCCGCAAAGCCAGATACTGGATGTGAATAAACTTTCCGCCAAGTTCCAGCCAGAATTCCGCCTTGTCTCTCTCACCTTTTTTAAAGGCTTCCAGTATTTCAGTAACCATGTGAACGGACTTGGAGGGATGGCAGTTTTTCACCTCGCGCCCGATGACAGCGGCGCTTCTGGGAAAAATCCGATGAGCGCTGTCAGAATAGTAGGCAACCCGGTCGTCAGCATCTACAAAACTTATATCCACAGGCAGGTTGCAAAGGATGGCGTCCACCACCTGCTGCGGCAAACGGCCGGTGGAAAGGTCTACAAGTCCTGCCTGCCCTGTTTCACGGCCTCCAGAGGATGCCTCCGGGGCAGCCCATTGGTCGCCCGGCACCACACCGAAGGAATAGCCGATTTCATCGTCGCCCCGGCGGCAGCGCCCCCAGTCAGCATCGGTCAACAACTGAAGGCTCATGGGAAAGAGAATATTTTCCTCCTTGCGGAACATTTCATCAACTTCATCCACAAGCTCTTTCACCGCCGTAGTGATGCCGCTTCGGTCGCCCGCATCAAACTGCTCCTGTGCCCGCCGGATCAAGCGCCTGATATCGTCATGCACTTCCCACATGACCTTGCCGGGGGCGCTCAGATCGTGCTGTTCAAGTAAGGGAAACAGCTGGTTTTCCTTGCGGACGTAATGGGTCTGTATGTCGGCCAGCTCCTGTGTCAGCGACTTGAGCCTGCCCACAGTGAAGGGCCACGATTTTTCACCATCGTCACCGGCGACCAGCGCAAGGGCGTCTTTGATTTCAGCAGTGAATTTTTTGGCCTGTGCGTTTTCCCTCAGGTAGGTATCCACCGGATGTCCGGGCGGAACCTGCGGCATCGCCTGCCCTTCCAACGCATTTTGAAACAGCGCCGCGTGCAGGTGACACATTTTTTTTATTTCCGTTTCCGGCATGCCTTCGTTAACAAGGCTCTGCTCAAGGGAGGCGATTTCTTCGGGGCTGATATCGCCCACGGTTTTGTTGAATTTTTCCTGCAGGGCCGCAAATTCCACACCGTCATGCAGTTCCTTGATGATTTCTTTGAGTTGCGCCAACCGCTGTTCCCGCGACGCCGTTACCGAAGATTTCGCCTGCCGTACCTCTGGCGGCGATATTTCTACCGGCTGCCCTGTTTGGGCCATGATCTCTCCTGCAATGAACAAGAGCAGGGCAAGCACATCCTCATTGCCCATGCCTGCGGCTTTTTCGACTGTGGCAATACGCCCCACAGTTTGCCGCAAAAGCGGATTTTTCAGCTTTTCAAAGCTGCTGTTATGCAGCGCCAACGATTCTATCAAAAAAGGATATTCGCTCGTCAGGGAGTGAATGGTCGTATCTTTTGTGAGCAACATAGACACCTCGGACGTTTCTGTGCTTGCGCGCGGCAATGCAGATCATGCGGAAGCGGCAGCCTTGGATGGAACCCAGAGCATTTTTACTTTGAAACTGCTTTGGCGACTGCGTGAGTAAGCGCAATTTATTCGCGATGTTAAGTGCCGCAGCGGGCATGCTTTGAACTTTGAAAATGTCCATCCTCAAAGTCAATCTGCTCTAGATAGGCGGCGTGATGGTCACCAGCAGGCGCATGCGCGACACAGCCTCAACCCCGTGCGGCTCACGAATTTCAGACACAAGGATATCCCCTGCCTTGGCGGGCAGCTTTGCATCGTCCGCCCCAAGGAAAAATCCCTCTCCTTCCAGCACCTGTATGGACAGTTCGCCGTCCAGGTCGTGCGAATGGACAGGAAAAGTCACCCCGGCGTCCAGGTTAAAATTTATCATCTTGAAATACGGCGAATCCTCCACAAGAAAAAACCGCTTCATGGCATTGGCCGAGAATTCTCTTGTTGATTCAAGCTGCAGTATCTTCATGGCTTTTCCTTCGCCTTTGCGGCTGTTGCATGTTGTGATCACGCTTGTCATCTTTGCTATACACAGACGGAGTATCTGATTCTGTGAGCATGCGCACAATTAATTGAAAATTTTTTTCACTCCGTAGTATTACGATATGCTGCGTCACTTCATTGTCAATAACCAAGAGGCATATTGACGATTTCAGCAGGCAATGGTCATGGCCGCGACAATAGCAGACGACCGCCCTAAGCCGCTTAAGCGTAAATAGAACATACTGTTACGCGCAAAATATAATGTTTGAAAAATTGTGTACCGTATTTTCAACGGCGCAACACTCTTCAGGCAGCAGCACAAAAAAAGCCCCCTGCCAGATGCTGAAGATCCGTACAGGGGGCATGACGACAAGTCCGGCGTAACCGCGCGGCCTATTGAAACCATTACGCAGGATAATATTTCCCCGTACAGGACAGGACATCCATTGCAATAACGCCCGTCATTTTGAGCATGGACTCAGGGTATGATCTCCCGGCATGGTGCGGAGCATACTTAGCCACAAAGGCGTCCAGAACGGCGAGCTTCAGCGCGGAGTCTTCGAGCAGGACGGCATTTCCTCTTATAATGACGCTTTCATAGCTGGTGTTGGTATCGCAGGGCAGTTTGTCAGCATGCACAAGGCCGAGCATCCTTTCCACCTCAAAGCCCACGCGGGCATCCTTTTTTATATTGCTCAGCTTTTCACCCACAGCCAAGCCGTGGATAAAGATTTTTCCCTCCCAAAAAACAAAATGCACCGGCGTGATATACGGAAAGCCGTCCGCCCCCGTGCTGGCTAGCCTGCCCACAGCTTCCGTGGCCAGCAGGTCGTGTATTTTTTCTTCAGCCAATGGATATTTCTTCATTCTTGTCTGCATAATTCCTCTCGGCTATGATATTTTGACCCTCTGCATAACAAAAAATACCTGCTGCTGAATAGGGACAGTTTTATCTTTTTTAACCTGACGCTTTATGTCCTTTCAACCGGAAAACAGAACCCGCGCCAGTTATGCACTCCGCAAGGCGCGACCTTGCGCACCGGAGAAAAAGTCATGTTATATCTGAATACCGCCGCTCGTGTTCCTCTCTACCAACAGCTTTATGAACAGGTAAAAAACGAAATTCTTGCTGGAGCAATGGTCCCTGACGCTCAACTGCCATCCATCCGTGCTATGGCAAAAGAACTTCAGCTTGGCAAAAATACGGTTGAAAATGCCTATGCACAACTTGTTCTTGAGGGCTATGTGCGCGTTCGCCCTGGCAGCGGGTACAAGGTGAACTCCGTATACCGCGACATGCATGCCGCCAGGCCCCTTCCCGTCGCTGCCCGCACGGACGCATCCGAAAAAGAAAATCCGGCATCACGGCAACGCATCGACTATGACTTCAATTACGAAAATCTGGATGCCTCTATCTTTCCCGCTGGGCTATGGCGCAGACTGATGGCCGACATTTTGTCGTCCCTTCAAAAAAACAGCGGCCAGGCTACAGATATGCACACCTATGCAGATGCCTGCGGCAGCCTGGCCCTGCGCAGCGAGCTGGTTTCGTATCTTTACCGCAGTCGAGGCGTTTGTTGCGCCCCCGAACAGGTGGTCATATGCAGCGGCCTGCAGCCCTCAATTCTTGCCGTCATGCGCCTGCTTCAGGATGAATGTGCTCTTGTTGCCCTTGAGGACCCCGGCTATGCAGGAGCCAGAGCGGCCTATGAATTTTTCAACGCAGCCACGCTTCCTGTTCCGGTAAAAAGCGACGGCATCGATATAGAAAGCCTTGCGGCGTCACCCGCCAGACTTGTTCACATAGCACCCTCGCACCAGTTTCCCACAGGCGTTGTCATGCCCATTGGCAGGCGTGTGAAACTTCTGGAATGGGCAAAGAAAAACAACGGCTTTATTGTTGAAGACGACTATGACAGCGAACTGCGCTATCACGGCAGGCCGGTTCCCTCGCTTCAATCCATCGACAAGAATGGCCGCGTCATCTATATGGGAACATTTTCAAAGGTACTTTCGCCAGGCATGCGCATGTCGTATATGGTGCTTCCTCCGTTGCTTGCAGACAGGTTCCGCTCTGTTTTTTCCGGTTTCCAGTGTACTGCCCCGTGGCTTGAGCAGGCGGTTCTGAGCCGCTTCATGAAACTGGGATACTGGGAAAAACATTTAAGAAAAATCTGTCTGCTCAAGAAAAAAAAGCACGACCTTTTTGTACATACGGTTGGCCGCCTGTTCGGCAAGCGTGTGCGTATACACGGCCACAATGCCGGTCTGCACCTTTTGCTGGAATTTCCCGCAGGACCGGACGAAACACGCCTTACGGCAAAAGCCGCCGCTTGCGGCGTTCGTGTGTACCCTGCTTCGCCTTTCTGGCAGGACAAAACACGCTGCCCTGCCAATTGCCTGTTTCTGGGCTATGGCACGCTGCCGGAAGCGGATATCATCGCTGCTCTGGGACGGCTGAAAAATGCATGGTTTTGACCTTTGCCCAGACAGGAATTACATCTTGAAAACGGGTAAGACGCATGCGTATGCCTGTGTTATGGCTTTGAAACAGGTGAGGTTTATATATGACAGAACTTTCTGATGCCACCATGTGGCGGGCGCTGTGTGACTGTGATCCGGCCTATGACGGACAGTTTTTTTATGCGGTAAGAACTGTGGGTGCTTACTGCCGCCCCTCATGCAGGTCACGAACGCCGTTGCGGAAAAATGTTTTATACTTCCACACAGCAGAGGAGGCGAAACAAGCCGGGCTGCGGCCCTGCAAACGCTGCCGTCCCGATCTGGACAAGCATGATCCGGCGGCGTTGCTTGCCGGGCAGGCCAAAAACCTCATTGACAGGCACTTCGGCAACCGCGCCCGCCTGAAATGTGAACTCGGACGGCTTGGCGTATCACAGAGTCATCTTGCGGTTATTTTTCGGCAGCAGTACGGCCAGACCCCGGCACAGTATCTCGGACAGGTTCGGGAGCGGCAGACCTGCGCGTTGCTGGAAAAAACAGGTATGCCCATCACAGACATTGCCGCGACCATCGGTTTTGAAAGTCTGACGTCATTTTATGCCTTTTTTAAAAAACAGACAGGCACAAGCCCCGCCAAATACCGTAAACAACGACAACATTCGGCAAGCGCAGGTGACGCGCGTGCTCGCCTTGCCGCGACACACTAAAAAAGTTCACTTCCGGCGCAATGCGCCGCCAATCGGAGCTACACCATGACAAATTTATGGTTTTACGCCTCCCCTATCGGCAAGATCGGCATAGCTGAAAAAAATGACGCCATCTGCCAGGTATTTTTCAGCACTGAGGCTCCGCCTGACGGCTTTGCGCTACAGAAAAGCCCGGTTATTGAACGGGCGGAACGCCAGCTTACGGAATATTTCTCGGGCAGCAGAAAAGAATTTGATTTGCCCCTGAATCTCGGCGGCACAGCATTCCAGACCACCGTATGGCAGGCGTTGCAGACCATTCCGGCCGGAGAAACGCGCAGCTATAAAGACATAGCCGTCATGATCGGCAAGCCCGGCGGCAGCCGCGCCGTCGGCATGGCGAATAACCGCAACCCGGTAGCCATCATCGTTCCCTGCCATCGTGTCATCGGGCAGGACGGCAGCCTTACCGGATATGCGGGTGGCCTTGCCGTCAAGCAATATCTGCTGGAGCATGAAAAAATATGGCAACCAGAGAAAGCCCATGCCCAATACACCTTATTTTGAATACGGCGAAAAAGAAAAATCATGGCTCAGGTCGCGTGATCCGGTTTTGGCCGCAGCTATGGACGAAATCGGTCATATCCGGCGCGAAATCACGCCTGACATTTTCAGCGCGCTTTTAAATTCCATCGTGGGGCAACAGATATCAACAAAAGCCCAGGCCACTGTCTGGAGGCGCATGCGGGAACAGTTCTGCCCTCTAACCCCGGAAAACCTGATGGGCATAAGCGCGGAGAGCTTGCAGACCTGCGGCATATCCATGCGCAAGGCCGTTTATATAAAAAACATTGCCGCGGCTGCCCTGGATGGAAGTCTCGATCTTGAGCGTCTGCCATCCATGACAGATGAGGAAGTCTGCGCACATTTGGTGCAACTGAAGGGCATAGGCGTGTGGACTGCGGAAATGATTATGATTTTTTCCATGCAGCGGCCGGATATCCTGAGTTGGGATGACCTGGCAATCCAACGCGGGCTGCGCATGCTGTACAGGCATCGTCAGATTACCCCCACGCTCTTTGCCAGATACAAAAGACGCTACTCCCCTCATGCCACCACTGCCGCCCTGTACCTGTGGGCCATTGCGGGAGGGGCCTGCGCCAACCTCAAAGACTGTGCGCCGCTGAAAAAGAAAACCAAAACGCCAAAAAAGCCGCCGGTCAAAGCGCAGAAAAACCAGGAACCGCGGTGACCGTGTCTGTGACATGTCGTTACACCGCCTGAACTGATGACGCACCACGGCGATGCTGGTTTTTACGCCGAGGAAGCTAGAGCAATTTAACTTTTAAATTGCTCGGACGGCTGCGTGAGCAGACGTTCGCTACGGAGGCGTAAGCGCAGTTTATCTGCGCGGTTAAACGCCGAAGTGAGCGTGCCTTAAACTTTGAGAATGTATATTCTCAAAGTTAATCTGCTCTAGGTGGCAAAGCGGCAGAGAGGTTTAGAGCAGTTAACGAATGAAATGAGTTAACTGCTCTGCAAGGATTTTCTTGAAAATCCTTGCCACGAAATGCGAGAAGGCAGGCTTTTGCCTGCCGTAAGCGAGCATTTCAAGTGTTAAATGCTCTAGCCGTTAAGCAGATATTTCAAGCGGTGAACGCTCCGGGGGCTGTTTCCAAATAAAGGCGGGCCGCAACGGACCATACCCGGAGCGGCCCGCACAAAAAACAGCGGAACTCTTATTTGCCTTCGGTAACAGGCGGTTGTCTACCAGCCGTTGTGATGAACCCTGTCCTCGCGATAGCGGTCAGCTTCGCCAAAGGGCTGTGCCGGATGCCCGGCGACAACCAGCGCCAGAATATTGATGTTCGCAGGAATTTTCAGCAACTGGCGGATAGGCTCTACCCTGTCTTCAAGCGGATGCATGCCGCACCACACCGTGCCGATATTCTTGCCGCGCGCGGCCAGCAGCATATTTTCCAGCGCGGCCGTACAATCCTGCTGCCAGTAGCGCGGCTCTTTGGCTTCGGCGGGGTCGGCGCAGACAACAATGGCAAGGGGCGCTTCGGCGGCCATCTTGGCATAGGGATGGCGGTTGGCTATTTCCGCCAGCAGGGTTTTGTCGCGCACAACAACAAAGTGCCAGGGCTGGCGGTTATGGGCGCTGGGCGCAGCCATTGCTGCCCGCAGCATGATTTCAAGGTCAGCGTCGCTCACATCTTCGGAAGTGAACTTGCGGATGCTGCGGCGTGTAAAAAGGGCTTCAAAAATGTCCATATGGCACTCTCCTGAAAAAGAACTGTCCCGCCGCTCCAGTATGCATCAGAACGCGTAAAAGAAAAAGCAGGCATATACCTTATAATACCGCATGCCGACAGCATTAGCGCATACGCACCGCTTTTCCCGTCACTCCTTTAGCCGGGCCTCAGGCATGACAGGCCAATGATGCCACTCAGCCCCCTGCGCACATATCCTGGCTGGCATGCATCCGCCAGACACCGCAGGGGCAAACTGCCGCGCAGATGCCGCAGCCAATGCAGCGCGCGGGATCTGCCGCGTAGTCAAAACCTTCATTCACCTGTTTGCGGCGAATTGCTTTCTGTGGGCATGATTTGATGCATATCTTGCAATCACGGCAAGGCCCCGAAACGGATAGCGAACAAGCGGAGGAGCCGTCCCCGGCATGCCCCCTGTTTTCCCATGCCGGGACGCGCAGGCGATAATCTCCCACGGCGACAAGCCCGTTGACCGCGAAATCATCTGGGGCCACATCGCTGAAAATACCGTTTTTAATCCATTCCTCGGCGCGGAATTGCGCCATCTGTTGAACGCCTTTGTGTTCATCCTGCTCTTGCGGCACTGGAACAATTTTTTTCCAGTGCTTCCAGACAGAAAGTTCTTTGTGCAACTGCGGCTTGTCAATGGCGGCAAGAAAAGACTCCAGCCCCGCCTCAAGCCACGCAAGGTCCTGGCCGGTCAAGGCGCTTACGCGCACATCCGGCGAAAGATTGCCCACAGGGCCACGAAAATAGACAGCGCCGCCCACCATGCCCACACAGGGCCTTTCACCGAGAATGGACGGCATGGTCTGGCTTTCGTAGCCGCAAACCACAGCCCGTCCGCCCCCCATGAATTCAAAGGAAAAGCTGCCCACACTTTTGAGCACCCACAGTTCCGGCGGCTCATACATGGGATCGTGCTTCATCAGTGAGCCGGAGCGTGTGCCTGCCCGCCCGCCGATGTAGATCACCCCTGCAGCCGCGCAATGCCCCGCAGTATCGCCCGCATCGCCACGTACGGTAATGCGCCCGCCTGCGTTAAGCCAGCCGACATCAGCGGCAGCAGATCCTTCAACCAGCACTTCTGTATCAGGCAGGCACATGGACCCTACACGCTGGCCGGGATTGCTCACGGTAAACATGAGCTTTTTGCCGTCCCTGTTCCATAATGGGCCACCAATATCGTGCTGGCCCGATGCCTCTATATGAAAAACCGTCTCACCCCTGTCCACTGCGTCTTCAATTGCCAGCAGCAGATCCTGAGTGGACATGCGTTCGTGATTGTGCAGCGTGTTCATTCGCAACATACAGTTATCCTTTTACTGAAAACTAGCAGGCATACTGAATGCCCAACTTGTCGGCAACGGCCCTGTCTGTCGTTACCAGTGCATCCGACCGCCCTACCGGCATGGAACTGTTGCCCACAGGGGCCAGCAGTTTGCGCAGCTCGGCGTCAAAGGCCAGCATGTAATCCACAATGCTTTGTGCGCCCTTGTCCACATCCAGGCGTCTGACCAGGCGCGGGTCCTGTGTGCAGATACCGGTGGGGCATTTACCCGTATTGCAGGCATTGCAGCGGCCATGCTCGTTGCCCACGCAGCCGAGCAGCTGAATGAGAATTTTACCTACGATAACCCCATTAGCCCCGAGGCAGATCATTTTAAAGGCGTCAGCCGCCGCATTGCCTGAAAAACCGATGCCACCGCCCGCCCACAGGGGAATCTGCCCCTGAAGTCCCTGGGCCACGGCGGCCTGATAGCAATCGCGCAGCTTGGAGACTATGGGATGGCCCGTATGCTCCAGGGAAACCTCATTGGCAGCACCGGTTCCGCCCTGGATGCCGTCAAGAAAAAAACCGCCGCAGATTCTGTAAGGATCGCGCAGCAGGTTGTTATAGACAGAAACGGATGTGGCCGAAGCCGCGCACTTGATCGCCACAGGAACGCGAAAACCAAAGGCGGCATTGAGGGAAAGGTGCATCTTCTGCACAGACTCTTCAATGGAATAAAGCCCCTGGTGATTGGGCGGGGAATGCAGCGTAGTTCTGGGTACGCCGCGTATGGCCTGGATGTGCGGCGCCACCTTGGCCGCTGGCAGCAGGCCGCCGTCGCCGGGCTTGGCCCCCTGCCCTATTTTTATGAGCACTCCGGCCGGGTCGGTTCTCATATGGGGCATGGCCCTGATGATCCGGTTCCAGCCAAAATGCCCCGATGCTATTTGCAGGATCGTGTATTTCAGCTGCTCTGATTCCAGAAGCCTGCCGGGCATGCCACCTTCGCCTGAACACATGCGCACCGGCATACCGCATTTTTCGTTAAGGTAGGCCGTAGCCAGGGCGATTGCTTCCCAGGCCCGCGTGGACAAAGCTCCGATACTCATGTCACTGAATATGAGCGGATAAATCCAGTTCACCGTGGGCGCTCGTCCCGCAGGCACAAGGCTTGTTCCTTCTACCCTGAGCGGCAGATCACCCGCCGGCAAAACACGTCCCAGAGGTGCGCGCATGTCAAAGGTGTGCCGTTCCGAATCAAGGGCGGGGTCTGTCATCTGGCTGATGCGCCCGACAACGATAGAATCAAGGGTGCGCGGCATGGCAAGGTTGCTCCGTCCACCGCGCTTTATGGGGCCATGCTCACGCGCCAGAAAGCCGACACGCTGATCGGCATTGCGTACGGGGCGTATGGCTCCGGTGGGGCAACTTTTTTCGCACATGCCGCATCCAACGCAGGCATGCTGGATTGAAGACTTTTGCATGATGATAAAAGGAGCGGCATTCTCCTTCGCAGGCTCCGCAGCCGTGCGCGACACGGCACGGCGACGCAGCCTGGCCGGCTCAATGGCCGCAAAGGTGCAGGCAGCCGCACAGGAGCCGCATCCGATACACATATTCGGCCTGAACTCTATCTTCCAGAACAGGTCATTGACGCTGATGTCCTGAGTTTTTACTGATTCCATCGCTGCACCGCCAAGTCATTGTCCACGACCACCATCTCCCGCTCATGCGGATAGATATCTTCTGCCACATTGCGGTCAGGCAAAATTGCGTTCAGCCCGCAGACCTCGGAGGCAATTGCCACCATGTCCCTATGGCGTCCCACAACAAGGGGCCGCAATTTTTTTGAATCGCAGCAGGTCATCAGGCTTCCGTCCGGCAAAAGAGCGATAATGGCGTTGGGACCATTGATTTCAAGATGCGCCAGAGATTCCCGTATAAGGGTGAGCACCTTGCCGTCAGCGCGTTGTTCCGCTTCCGCAAAGGGCAAGGGCGTAATCACGTGCTTGAAGTATTTTATGGGCCACTCAAGCTCATGCAGCACATAATGCAGGGTGTACAACAAAGTCTGCGAGTCGGACTCAAAACCCACATATCCCCTGTGCAGCGCGCTCTGAAGCTCTTTGTTTCTGGTAAAAAAAGTGTTTTCGCCATTGGCGCAAACAGTGTACCCCTGAAGAAAAAAGGGATGAGCCGCATAGCGCACAATGTCGTAGTTGGTGTTCTGGCGGCACTGGACCACAATGTTTCTGGCGGTAAGGCGTTCATCATCATTCCAGAGACGAAAATAGGTGGCGATATCTGCCGGATCGCCTATCTCTTTCAGCGTCAGGGTGTCAGGCCAGAAAGAGTAGACAAAGCCGTCATTGTTTTTTTCCAGCAAGGCCCGCAGCTCAAGCCGCGTATCAAGCAGCAGGTCATCACGCTCTTTTTGTTTGCGATAGCGATATATTTCAGGATAATCATAGTTTCTAAATATATAGCGGGGCATGGCCTCAATTTTAAGACCCGGCTGCCTGTCCACGTCAGGAACCCACTGCGCCACCTGCACAAAACCCTTTTTTTCCATAAAATCATTGGCAAGCTGCACGCCCTGCGGCGTACAGGCCAGTGAAAGCAAGGGTTTGTTCTTATAATGGCTGAACACCCCTTCCAAATCCTGCATGATCATGGCAAAGCCGGAATTGTCGTGTCCTTCCTGCTGCGGCAGCATGAGATTGAGTGCCACGGAGGGAGGCACCGGCATTCCGCTCTTGATAGCGCCTATTCTGCACATGGTTGTAACCTCGATAAAAAGCGTCACGAAAAGACCGGCCCGCAATACGCGGCAGCCGCAACGCTGATGTGTACGCACTATGGATGGTCAGAGTGAAAACCCTGTGGAGCGCATGGCGCAACCGCAAGGCTGTGAGCGAACTTCGGTCTTTACGACTGCGGGCAGCCGGGCAATCCTGACGGATTGCCGAAACCATACTGGCGGGTAGTTTCGGTCACGATAGGGGGGGAAGAGCAAGATTGCTACAAACAGCCCCGACAGGCAAGAATTTATCTTCAAAAAACAGCAAAAATTTTAACCGGCATGAATAATTTAAATTAATCTCTGCGCTCCCATACGCGCAATGGCATGACAAGTGCGTGACACGTCGCACGGCCAGGTGCGGCTAATGCCAGGGGGTTGCCTGCCCACATGAAACAGCACCGATTTTATCCCTCCCCCAAAGACAGCAATGAGCAAAACAACAGACCGCCCTGTGACAGGCGGTCTGTTGTTTTGCTCATGACTCTAAAAAATAAAATCTGTTCCGCAGCCGTCAGGCTTACTCTTCGCTTTTTGCCTGCATGGTTATGACGTCGTCAATAGCCTTCTGCAGCTTGTCTACCGGCAAGGCCGCAAGGGCTGCCACCACTTCCTGGTCAAAACCATGATCGCGTTTAAGCAGGGCAATGGCCTCGTCCGCATCCATGCCTGCCCGGTATGAGCGGGAGCTGACCATTGCGCAAAAGGCGTTAACCACGGCCAGAATGCGCGCATTGGGCGTAATGGCGTCGCCGCTGAGCTTGCGGGGCTGCCCTGTGCCGTCGAGCCTCTCGCCCATCTGGTATACAGCGTCCGGAACGGGCAGTCCAAACTGCAAGTCGCACAAGGCCCTGTATGCATATTCGGGAGCGCGCATAACTTCGCTTTGCTCTTCCGGGGTGAGCTTGCCGGTCTTGCTCAGCAGGTGGTGCGGCACAAATATCTTGCCCACCTGAGAAAGCCGTGCAGCAAGCCGCAACGTTTCTTTGTCCTTGTCAGAAAGCTGCAGACTTTCGGCAAGCAGTTCCACAACCTGCTCCATCTTTTGTGAATGGCCGATGAGATTGACATCCACGCTCTCAATGGCGCGCACAAGGGCTGCAATACTGCTGGCCTGGCGTTCGCGGGCGGCCTCGGCCCGGCGGCGGAACTCGGTGATGTCCTGAAAAATGCCGACGCATCCGCCGGGTTCGGCAGTTTCTTCCATCAAGCTGTCTTCAAAGGGAAAAAGCGTTACCCGGTACAGGCGTGCTTCCTGGGATTGCCCCAGAGAAACTTCAAGGCTTCCTTCAGCTTTTTCTTTGACGACTTTTCGCATGCCATCCAGAAGCGTTTTTGCGGCAGATTCGGGCAAGACGTTGCAAAGGTTGCTGCCCGCAAGTTCTGCTTCCCTTTTTCCGGTCATGGCGCTGAAAGCCGGATTATACATCTGCAATTGCCCTCGGCTGTCGGCAAGCATAAGGCCCGCCTGAAGGGAAGCATTCACGCTGTCGAGCATGAGTTTTTGCTGTTTGATAAGCGTATAAAGCCGTTGGAAATGTCTGGCCGTGGCTCGATATGAACGCCCCGCAATGCTGGCCCACACGAAGGCCACCAGCAGGGCTGTACCCAGGCTGCCGAGAATGCCCAGACCATATATCTGCGTTCTCTGGCGCTCCAGAAAGAAATCAACAATGTTTGCAGGAACCTCAACCACAACCCACCAGTTGAAAGCGCTTAGATAGCTGCCCAGTGAGTACACGTCGCCCTGCTCTGCAATGCCTTGTCGGCGCTGGAAGGCCAAATTGCCCTTTTTCAGATCTGCAGAGATCGGGGCGAGTTCCGCCTTGCCGTCGTGCAGGCGTATTGCCTGCATGCTTTTATCATTCTCCTGCACAATGCACGGACGAATGTCGCGATACTGTTCCTGCCCCAGAGCCAGAAATGAAACCAGCGCCCTGTCCACCGGCACGGTAGCCAGCAACGCCGCCACCGGCACGGTGCTGCCCTGACCGAGCACCTCATAAAGAGGGTCGGCAAGATCCATGACAAAGTCTTGTCCCAGAGCACGTACAGGGCCAAAAACAATGGATTTTCCGGCAATGGCCCTGCGCACTATGTCTGCCTGGGCCTCCCCAAGGGGCGCTGCATGTTCCTGCATGATCAGCGACTGGCCGTCAGGCAAAACAATACGGGCTGCTGTCCACTGTCTGCTCTTTGCAAAGTCCTGCAGCAGGTCTTGCATGTATGGCAACTGTTCGGCCAACGAGCGCAGAGCTTCGCTGCTGCTGGCCGAGGCGTCAGGCGCGACAAGCCGGGCAGCGCCATCGGGTCCAAGATTGCGCACATCCACAGCATACAGGCGGAACATTTCCGCAGAACTGACAAAGCGCGCCTGCTCCACAAGGTTGTTATGCCATGTGCGGACACCCTCAAGGGATTTTTCCAGCCAGAGCTGCTCTATCTCTCTCTGATTGTGCAAAAAATCTTGCGTGGCATATTTGATCTGGAGCGCGCACAGCACGTAGGCCACAGAGGCCGCCACCAGAAAAAACGCCAAACTTACCGCAGCAACCACTGCTTTTCTCAACCGGTACTTGCTGACGACACTTTGGACATCCATCTCTTGAATTTTCATAAATTTTCCTACTTCAGCTTGCGCCCTTTGAGATGCGCCCATCGGCCAACTTCGTTGACCGAGTACTGTGGACTATACTGCCTGATCCTGCTGTGTGACAAAACAGTATTACTAAGATTATCAAGTATATATGCGTCACCATTCAAATAAACGGCCAAAACGGCGTGCGCCAGGTTTCGCAACGTGTCGCGCACAACCACTATACGCATGTTTTCAGCCGGAATGCCCAATTCCTTGAGGGTGAAATATTTGACAATGGCATAGTCTTCACAGTCACCTGATTTTCTCAAAAATTCAGACGGGATAGCCCAATAATCCTCTACACCCCAATTAACGATGTCTTCTTTGTAGGGCCAGGTATTCCAGAAGCCGTTAACATAGCGCAAAAGTTCCATGGGGCTTTTGCCCTGAGCATTTTTCTTAAAGCTGTCCCAGGTAACCGATTTTTTAAAATACTTACCGGGAATAAAGATCGGATCCTTTTTATTGCGCTTAAGGACGTCCAGCCAACCCGGCAATGAAGATAAAGGGCGCTTAAATTCCACGGTGCCGAAAAGATGCAACCTCGAACTTTGCGTACTGGATTTTGGCGCAACGGCTGCCTGTGCGGCGCTGCTTCCTGCATCGGCAGACGATTGGGCCGCAAGCTCGGCGGATTGGGGCGGTTCTTCTGCTGCCTCAGCGGCATCAGTCGTATTGGCGGCCTCCCCTTGAACCGAAGCTTTGTCTTCCTGAGCCGAAGCGGCGGCGTTTTCGGACTGCGCAGAGGCATCAGGAGTTTCAAAGTCAGGTGCTGAAACAAGCGGCTGGGGGGGCGCAGCGGCATCTTCCAAAGAAGCCGGCTTTACATCGTCCACCGCATCCAGGCTGGCAGAAAGAGGACGCTCCGGCGCGGCAGCTTCGCCAATGGGCTTACCGGCGACTATTTCGGCGCGGTAGTCCTGCTCAGCCCTGGCAGTGGCAGGCGCAACATGCCGCCAGGCCAGGGCAGACAAAAAAAAGACCACCGCCACAAACAGTGCTATGAGAATTGAGACGCGTAATATGCGGGAATGCTTCATGAATGGATTGTCACAATGCGTTGCGGAAAGATATCGGCATACGTTCTTACTAGCGCACGCTAACACTCGTCGGGTCCGGACACAAGCATCTGATCCTGTATCTGTCACCCCAGAAGTTTTACGTGATGCTTGCTCTGCCCCTTGCCTGCCGCTGGACCTTTCTTCCTTCTATGATATACCCCCAAGGGCCAGCCGACCGCTGCGACAGAGCGCGAGACAGGCCGCAAGAAATGCAAGGCGCGCGACTGAAGATTGCACGCCCCGGCCGAAGTCCCGCACAGTGTTCCACGCGGCTCCCATGAGGGTGTTAGAGGGGGCTTGGGGCTGCGCAAACATATTGGTCTGCATGACGTTTTTTTTGAAACATGCCGTGCAGGAAAAAATATCAGACAGGGGCGCAAATATTTTTTTCTCTTGTCGGTTTCCGGGCCTGAAAAGCCTTGTCAGACGCCGCGATTTTGGATTACTTAGTAACCCGCCCCAAAAACAGGAACGCCTTTTCAGGGCAACTTCCTGATCATCGCCACAAGGAGAGCGACAATGTCTTATGTACAGCGTGTAGTGAGTAATCTTCAAGATAAATACGCCTACGAACCCATCTTCCTGCAAGCTGTACAAGAGGTGCTACAAAGCCTACAGCCCGTGCTGGACAAAAACCCGCAGTACGAACGTTACAAGATTCTTGAGCGCATTGTAGAGCCAGAGCGCACCATATCATTTCGCGTTCAATGGATTGACGACAAAGGGCAGATTCAGGTTAACAAAGGCTTTCGTGTTCAATACAACTCCGCCATTGGACCCTACAAGGGCGGCCTGCGTTTTCACCCAAGCGTTAACCAGGGCATTCTGAAATTTCTTGGCTTTGAGCAGATTTTCAAAAACTCCCTTACGGGACTTGCCATTGGCGGCGGCAAAGGCGGCGCGGATTTTGACCCCAAGGGCAAGTCTGAAATGGAAGTCATGCGCTTCTGCCAGGCGTTTATGAGCGAACTTTACCGCCATATCGGAGCCACCATTGACGTTCCCGCCGGTGACATCGGTGTCGGCGGCCGCGAGGTTGGCTATCTTTTCGGCCAGTACAAGCGCCTTACCCAGAGCTATGAAGGCGTACTGACCGGGAAAAACCTGCTGTTCGGCGGCTCCCTTGCCCGCACCGAAGCCACCGGCTATGGCGCCGTATACTTTGCCCAGAGCATGCTTGAGGGCAAAGGCCAGAGCCTTGAAGGCAAAAAATGTACGGTTTCCGGCGCTGGTAACGTGGCTATCTACTGCTGCGAAAAACTCTATCAGGTGGGGGGCACTCCGCTTACCGTTTCCGACTCGCGCGGCATGATTTACGATGCGGAAGGCATCAAGCTGGATGTGCTTAAACAGATCAAGGAAGTGGAACGCGAATCCCTCACCCGCTACGCTGACCTGGTTTCTTCCGCTGTGTATACGCCGGTGAACGAATACGCTGACGGTCGCAATGCCGTGTGGTCTGTTCCCTGCTACGCCGCATTCCCCTGCGCGACCCAGAACGAACTGAATCTTGAAGACGCCAGAGTTCTGCTTGCCAACGGCTGCCAGTGCGTGGCCGAAGGGGCCAACATGCCCTCTACCCTTGACGCGGTGCATGCCTTCCTTGAGGCGGGCATCTGTTACGGCCCTGCCAAGGCCGCCAATGCAGGTGGCGTTGCCACCAGCCAGCTTGAAATGGCACAGAACGCCAGCATGCAAAGCTGGTCATTTGAAGAAGTGGACAGCAAGCTGCACGAAATCATGCGCAATATTTATATGAGCGCCGCCGAAACTGCCAAAGAATTCGGAGAGCCCGGCAACCTTGTGATGGGCGCCAACATTGCTGGCTTCCGCAAGGTTGCCAACGCTATGGTTGCCCAGGGCGTATAACGGCCAGAAACCATTTCTGCCTGTCTTGTAAAAAACCGGTGGTCCTGCGGGGCCTCCGGTTTTTTACATATATGCCTTTATTAAACGCACAGCTATGCCCGCAGGTACGCCCCAAACAGCATCAGGGCGGAACAACCATGCCACGTTGTCCCGCCCTGAAGAAACAATTGAAACAGCAGCGCCCGAGAGCCTGGCATGGAGAACGCCGTTTTTCTCCGGCGGCCCCTGCGCATCCTTCACGGTTGCAAAAAACAATGTATCAGCACAAACCGCGCAATCTTTTTATGGCTTCTTCCGTATCTTCGGGCGTGCCGAAGGCCGTCAGGCGCACATATCCCTCGCCTGAAACGCCAAAGCCCGCTCCGGGAGTGCAGACCAGCGCCGCCTGTTGCAGCAGTTTGTCAAAGAAGCTCCAGGAGTCTGTATCGTCAGGCACGCGCACCCAGATATAAGGGGCGTTCACGCCGCCATAGACGCCAAAGCCCATTTCACTTGCCGCCGTGCGCAACATGGCGGCATTGCGCAGATAGCCCGCAATAACCCCCATGACTTCCTTTTGCCCCTGCTCGCTGTATACGGCCTCGGCGGCGCGCTGCACAACATAGGGGCAACCGTTGTACTTGGTGCACTGACGGCGATTCCAAAGCGCGTTAAGGCTCACCGAACCGTTTTTTCCGTCACTGATGCGCAGAGCCTTGGGTACTACGGTATAGGCGCATCGCAGGCCGGTAAAGCCGGCCGTTTTGGAAAAGCTGCGAAACTCCACAGCCACTTCTTCCGCGCCTTCAATCTCATAAATACTGTGGGGAATGTCGGCTTCGGTGATGAAAGCTTCATAGGCCGAGTCATACAGAATGACGCAGCCCTCGCGCCTGGCATAATCCACCCACCCTTGCAGGGCTGCGCGTGAAAGCACTGTGCCTGTAGGGTTGTTGGGATAACAGAGGTAGATGATATCAGGCCGGACGGCAGGAAAATCCGGTACGAAATCGTTTTCTTTTACGCACGGCAGATAGACAATCCTGCTCCACTGCCCGTTTTTCATTTCGCCCGAGCGCCCGGCCATGACATTGGAGTCAACGTATACCGGGTACACCGGGTCGGTAACCGCCACGATGCTGTCCTGGGCAAAAAGCTCCTGAAAGTTGCCTACATCAGGCTTTGCGCCATCACTGACGAAGATTTCATCAGGGTCAAGGGCAATGCCACGCGCCTTATAGTCATACTGCATGATGATATCACGCAAAAACGCGTAGCCCTGTTCCGGCCCATAACCGTGAAAATGCGCCGCATCTCCCATTTCGTCCACAGCCCTGTGCAGGGCCTGAATGACAGCGGGAACCAGCGGACGTGTAACATCGCCTATACCCAGACTGATAACGCGCTTGCCAGGGTTGGCATCCTTATAGGCCGAAACCTTGCGGGCGATATCCGCAAAAAGGTAATTGCTCTGAAGCTTAAGAAAATTGCTGTTTATGGTAGTCATGCCATCCTCTTCAATCAGGTTCAGATGTAATACTCTCCGGAAAAGACGGTCACCGCGCCGCCGGTCATATACACGTGATTGCTGGCTTCATCCCAGTGGATATGCAAAGAACCGCCCTTAAGCTCAACCTCCACCTCGCGTCCGGCATAGCCGTTCAGCACGCAGGCAACGGCAACGGCGCAGGCGCCGGTTCCGCAGGCAAGCGTTTCTCCCGCACCGCGTTCCCACACGCGCATGCGAACCTTGGTGGAGGATATGACTTCCGCAAACTCCGTATTGGTGCGCTTGGGAAACAGGGGGTGATGCTCAAAGCGCGGCCCGATGCGCGGAAGGTCAAGGTCGTCAATGCCCTTCGTGAAAATGACGGCGTGGGGATTACCCATAGATACGGCGGTTATTTCATAGAGCTGGCCGTTCACGTCCACAGGGCGGGCCACAAAGCGCTGCTGGCTGCCGTCCCCTGATGTTTCGGTAAGCACGGGAATTCTGGCCGGATTCAGCTCAGGCTCGCCCATGTCCACAGTGGCGCCGCAAACCTGCCCCGCTTCAAACAAAAGGCGAACAATCTTGACGCCTGCGCGGGTTTCCACCGTAATAACGTCTTTGACCTGTATGCCGTGATCATAAACATATTTGCCTACGCAACGCACCGCATTGCCGCACATTTCCGATTCCGAGCCGTCAGCGTTGAACATGCGCATGCGCACGTCGGCCGATGCAGACGGCAAAATAAGAACAAGCCCGTCAGAGCCGATGCCGAAATGGCGGTCGCTGATTTTTTTGGCGAGTTCTCCCGGGCTGTCAATACGCTCTTGAAAGCCGTTGATATAAACATAGTCATTGCCGATGCCCTGCATCTTGGTAAAGCGCAATGCCACAGCCATAGTTGCTCCTTTTTCTTCAAAGGCGCTCAGCGCCTCAAAAAAACATCTTTGACAATATGATGTATAAAGAAAGTATTCCGATTCAAATCAAAAGTAAACGCGGTGTACCCGCCCCGCAATGAAAGGCGAAGAGCCGCCAGACTCTCCGCCTTGTGGCTCCGGCCAGAGCCGTTCGTTGCGGCAAACGACCCTGGCCGGAGACTCCCCGCGCCATGCGCAGGGGCTGACGGCATGAAGGCCACGCTCCCCCCCGGGATGAGGCTTCTGCCATCAACATTGCAAAGTCTGTTTTTCCCTTACGCCTCCGAAATAATTCATATTGAAACAGCACTTACTGCCGCAGTGAATTTTTCATAGCGACCTTAATGCGACCACAGCAACTCAGCATATTTGGGCAAGACCCACAGGCTGTCGTCAACAAGCCTTTCAAGGTTGTCGGCATGTTCACGACACCGGTTCATGGCGACCAGCACGCCGTCCCGGGCAGCCTTGGCTTCTTCCAGAATTCCCTTGATGCTGGCCGTTTTGACAAGGGCCTGCTCAAGTTCTTCCATATTGCCCTGAAGCGCCGCCAGGTCTGCATGCAGCTTATTAAAATACCTCTCTTCAGGTGCGGCTCCACTGTCTCCCAAAACGGCGCGCGTCTTGATAACGGCATCGGCCGCCCGTGACTGCGCCTCAAGGCATTGAGGCACTACAGAAGCACGCAGCATGTCCAGCATCAGATTCCCCTCGATGCAGATGGTTTTGCAGTAGTTTTCAAGCAATATTTCCTGGCGTGACAGTATCTCGCGTTCCGTCAGGATGCCGTGCCGCAGAAAAACATTCATAACGTCCGGATCACTGTAATGCTCCAGAGCTGTTACCGTATTGCTGTGGTTGGGCAGGCCGCGCCTGGCGGCTTCTGTTTTCCACGATGCCGCATAACCGTTTCCGTTGAAAACAACCGGCATATGCTCCTTGAACATGCGCGGCAACAGTTCCTGAAGCGCGGCATTAAGGTCGGCTCCGGCGGAGACGGAAGCTTCCAGCTCGGTGGCAATGTCGTCCAGGGCGCAGGCCACTGCGGCATTAAGGACGATATTGACCGGGGCCACCGACTGCGATGAGCCAACCGAACGGAATTCGAACTTGTTGCCCGTAAAGGCAAAAGGACTTGTGCGGTTGCGGTCGGAAAGGTCCACCGGCAGAGGCGGCAGCGTTGAGACGCCTACCTCCATAAAGCCGCTCTTTTTGCTTTTGTGTCCTTGACCGCTGATGATGCCCTCCAGCACCCCGGTGAGCTGCTCACCGAGATAGACTGAAAGAATGGCCGGAGGGGCCTCGTTGGCCCCCAGGCGATGGTCATTGCCCGCGCTTATGGTCCCAAGCCGCAAGGCCGTGCTGTGTTTGTGTACCGCGCGCAGAACGGCGGCCAGAAAAACAAGGAACTGCGCATTATCCTGCGGCGTTGTTCCGGGATTGAGAAGATTCTGGCCGTCGGAATCGCTCATGGACCAGTTATTGTGCTTGCCGCTGCCGTTTACTCCGGCAAAAGGTTTTTCATGCAGCAGGCAGACAAAGCCGTGCCTTGCGGCCATATGCCGCATCATGTTCATGGTGAGCATATTATGATCGCAGGCAATGTTGGCCTCTTCGTAAACCGGGGCCAGCTCAAACTGGCCCGGAGCCACCTCATTGTGTCTGGTTTTTGCAGGAATGCCCAAAGCCAGCAGCTCTTTTTCCACATCTTGCATGAAACTCATTACCCGGGCAGGAATTGCGCCGAAGTAATGGTCTTCCATTTCCTGTCCTTTGGCCGAAGGCGCCCCCAGGAGGGTGCGTCCTGCCAGCAGCAGGTCCGGCCGCAGGGCCGCAAGATGCTTGTCCACAAGAAAGTATTCCTGTTCCGGTCCCACCATGGCGCGCACATATGCCGCAGAGTCGTTGCCGAACAGGCGAAGTATGCGCATGGCCTGCCGGGACAAGGCGGATATGGAGCGCAACAACGGAATTTTGCGATCCAGGGCCTCGCCGGAATACGAATAAAAGTATGTGGGAATGTGCAGTGTCGCCCCATAAGGCGCGGGAATGATAAAAACCGGCACACTGGGGTCCCAGGCGGTGTAGCCGCGCGCCTCAAAGGTGGAGCGGAGGCCCCCCGAAGGAAAGGACGAGGCGTCAGGTTCACCACTGATAAGCATTTTGCCCGAAAATTCGCTTATGACCTGCCCATCGGACGTGGGCGACAAAAAGGCATCGTGCTTTTCGGCCGTAAGGCCGGTCATGGGATGAAACCAGTGCGTATAATGACTTGCGCCATTTTCTATGGCCCAGTCCTTCATGGCATTGGCAACCACATCGGCAATGTCCGGATTCAGCCGTTCGCCATCGCGAATGGTCTTGACCAGCTTGCTGTAGACATCCTTGGGCAGGCGCTTGCGCATGGTGGAAAGACCAAAAACATAACGGCCAAAGTTGTCTTCCACGCGGCAGGCGGGTCCTTCCCTGTGAGCGGGAACCACAGGCGCGGTATTTATAGCCATGAATAAAGCTTTTTTGCGGGTGGAACTCATGCCTTTACTCCTTTCAGTTGGACAGGTGAATCTTGCCGTCAAACTTCCGGCCTAGAGGGCCGCATCGCCGCGTTGGCCTGTGCGGATGCGCACGGCATCATCCACATGGCTGATAAAAATCTTTCCGTCCCCTACCTGCCCCGTGCGGGCAGTAAGCATTACCGCGTCCACTGCCGACTCAAGCATGGCGTCATGCAAAACCACTTCAATCTTTATCTTGGGCAGGCAGTCCACCTGCATGATGGAGCCACGGTACACTTCAGTGTGGCCGCGTTGCCGTCCAAAGCCCTTTATTTCCGTGTAATTCATCCCGTGAATGCCCAACTCTGAAAGCACATCCCTGACTTTTTCAAACATGCCGGGACGGATAATTATTTCGAGTTTTTTCATGGCGCTGCCTCTCCCGGATTACAGATTATAGCCACGTTCATTGTGTTCACCGAGATCAAGGCCGCTGTATTCCTCCTCGGGAGCAACCCGCAATCCGACCACGGCATCCACAAGGCGAACGATGATGCGGGTGGCAACGTAAACAAACGCCCAGGTTCCTGCGATGGACACAAGCTGTATCCACACCTGCTCGGGATTGCCGTAAAAAAGACCGTCCACGCCGTTGACCGCCGCACTGGCGAACAAGCCTGTAGCCAGCGCGCCCCAGGTTCCGCCAAGGCCGTGTATGCCCACAACGTCAAGGGCATCGTCATAACCGCACCGGCTCTTCAGCAACACGCCGCCGTAACACACCATTCCGCCTATAAATCCTATGAGCATGGCTGGCAGCACCTCCACAAAGCCCGCACCCGGGGTGATTGCCACAAGCCCTGCCAGAGCGCCGGAAATCGCTCCCAGACTGGTAGGCTTGCCCGTGTGCTTCCATTCAATGATTATCCAGCCAAGAATGCCGCAGGCCGCTGCCATGTGCGTGGTGACCAGCGCCTGCCCCGCAAGAGTTCCCGCAGCCAGAGCACTGCCGGCGTTAAAGCCGAACCAGCCGAACCAGAGGATACCGCCGCCAAGAAGCGTTAACGGCAGATTGTGCGGAGCATGGCTTGATCCGGTTGAAATTCTGGGTCCCAAAGCCTGGGCGCAGGCAAGCGCCGCGGCTCCTGAAGACATGTGCACCACTGCGCCACCGGCAAAGTCCAGAGCGCCCATGCGGCCCATCCATCCACCGCCCCACACCCAATGGGCCACGGGGGCATACACAAAAACGAGCCACAAGGCAGAGAAAAGCAGCATGGCGGAAAAACGCATACGTTCGGCATAGGCTCCCGAAATCAAGGCCACGGTGAGCACGGCGAACATGCACTGAAAGCCCATAAAGACCGTATGCGGCAACTGCGGGGCCATTGGGGCGGGACTGCCGTTTACCCCGTTGAGCAGGGCAAACCTGAAATTTCCCACCAGGCCGCCCACATCATCGCCAAAGGCCAGCGTGTAGCCCACAAGCGCCCAAAGCACGGAAACAAGCCCAAGACAGGCGTAACTGTACATATGGGTTGAAAGAACATTGCTCGCGCGGACAAGGCCGCCATAAAACAGGGCCAAAGCCGGAAGCATGAGCATGACCATGGCGGCGCAGATAATGACAAAGGCAGTATCAGGGGTATTCATAGAGCGTCCTTGATCATTACGCACAAGAGGTGCGTGTTGCTGAATTTCTTCAGCGGCCCGGCGCCGGATCCGCAGCAACGATACAATATCGCTGCCTGTCCCCCTAAAAGCATTAACTGTGCCAAGGCAAATGCAGGGAGGAGATCATTTGCAATGCTCTGATATTGAAGGATATTTATTTTATGGTATTGTGACTGGCTGTGGTGGCTGGTTGAAAAAATATGAAATTTTTTACGTTTTTGTAGAAAAAAAGACATGTGAGCACAGTGAAAACCGTGCTATTGGAAAAATTTAAATTTAAATAAATTATATCAATATATTATAATTTTATACATTTTTGTTGCTTTTCATGTCCGATTTGCTTTTTTGCGCATCAAAATCATTATAATGATATATAATAAATAGATTTTTTATTAAAAGCACCCCATAAAGAACAAGGGCATAAAACTACAAATCTGTAATTTTATGCCCTTTATAGTCTTTTGAGACAATATGGCAGCAGAAACGACACCACACTATGAACGGTTATGCTTGGGACGAAATTCCTTGTAGCTGATATCATACTTTTTCATGCGCAGGGCCATAATCCGCTCCGTAAGGCCAAGGCTCGCAGCGGCCTTGCCCATTTGCCCCTGGCTGAACTCCAGCGCTTCCACGATGGAGGCCCGTTCAAGCTCATCCAGCTGGTCCTGAAGGCTGCCGGAAAAGCCCGGGCGCGCGGCACAGGCGTTTTCTCCATTCATGCCGGCGCAGTGCGCGCCATGCAAAGCCGGGGGCAGGTGCTGCGGCAGCACAAGACCTTCACGGCCCAAAAGCAACACCGCCCTTTCCATGACGTTTTCCAGTTCACGAATATTTCCGGGCCAGGCATATCGTTGCAACATGTCCATCACAGCCAGGGAAAGGCGCACATTTTCCCGTCCATTGGCCTGGGCGAATTTTCGGATAAAATGGTTGGCAAGCGGAAGTATGTCTTCAGGGCGGCCGCGCAGCGGAGGCAGGTAGATGGGAAACACGTTCAAGCGATAAAAAAGGTCGCGGCGGAAACTTTCCTTGGCGACCATGTGTTCAAGGTTTCTGTTGGTGGCAGTAATAAAACGCACGTCCACATAGTGCGTATCCATACCACCCAGGCGCTCAAAAGCGCGTTCCTGCAAGACACGCAAAAGCTTGGCCTGGGTCATGAGCGACAACTCGCCCACCTCATCCAGAAACAGGGTACCACCGTGGGCCAGTTCAAACCGCCCCTTGCGCGTGGCGCTGGCCCCGGTAAATGCCCCGCGTTCATGACCAAACAGTTCGCTCTCTATGAGGTTTTCCGGCAAGGCCGCGCAATTGAGCGAGATGAATGGCTTGCCGGCACGGGCGCTGCCGGCGTGAATGGCACGGGCGGCAAGCTCTTTGCCCGTGCCTGATTCACCCTGAAGAAAAACGGTTGTCACTGAAGGAGCCACCTGGGCTATCTGGGCATAAACCTTTTGCATTCCTTCGGAATTACCCACAAAGCCTCTGGGCCGCAGAGGGGAGGAAGTTTCTTCGTCCATACGCCCCTGACTTTCCAGCGCGGCATGGCCAAGCAGTGTGGACACTATGGTCAGAAGGCGCATTTCATCTTCCAGGGTAGCATCGTCCACCAACAGATGATCCACGGAAAGAGCGCCCACCACCTGATCGTTGAGGCGAATGGGCACACATATGAAAGAAATGCCTTCCTTGTTCAAATCGCGCGAACGGGTACGGTTCAAAAACAGCGGCTCTTCAGACACATTGGAGATGTACATGGGTCGCCCGCTCTCAATGACCCTGCCCGTAATGCCTTCACCGCGCACATAGCGGCCACGGCGCAACTCTGCGGGCTTCAGCCCATAACCTGCCTCAGTGCGTATTTCTCCGGTATGCGGCGAAATGAGGGTTATGGCCCCGCGCATCATGTGCAGCTGCCGAGCCATAAGTTTTAGCGCCTTATCCAGAGCCTGAGTCAAATCTGTCGTAAAATTCATGATCTGCGCAAGCTCATATAAAAGGCTGAGCTGTTGCTCATGAAGCTTATTGGCATTTTCATGAACAAGATTTGTCTGCTGCATAATTTCTTGCCTGAATAAAATAGGTTTGTTCACTCTGGTCGGTATACTCCAGCAGCGCCGGGCATGCAATGCGTAGAACCCCTGCGCCAGACCGCATGGAGAGCGCATATGCCGGGAGCCGTACTTCCCGTTTTTCCGCTTGCCGGACAGCGGCACGCACGCATGCATGCATGGATGAATGGCCCGTTCTGCGATTTTTTCCAGCACGAGGGGCGATCGGCAGTTCGCAGGACAGGGTCCGACTGTCGCCCTGCACCCTGCCCCAGCGCGGCAACAGGCGCCTTTCACAGATAAACAAGGGGATTGAACGTAATCCGTTCAACCCCCTTGCTGCAAGGCTATTAAACCCGGCACTGCTATGAGCTAGGCATTGGCCCGGCCAATGCAGAAATAGGCGAAGCCGCGCTCGGCCATGGCAGAAGGCGAATACAGATTACGCCCGTCAAACAGCAGGGGGGCTGTGAGCAGCCCGCGAACCTTTTCAAAGTCGGGATTGCGGAACTGGTTCCATTCCGTCACAACCATAAGTCCCTGTGCTCCCTGGCAGGCCGCGTACTGATCGTCCACGATCTCCACCAGCTTGTTGTCCGCAAAAATATTCCGGGCATTGTCAGCGGCAACAGGGTCAAACGCACGAATTTTCATGCCCTTGGCCGTCAGCTCATTAATAATGGTAATGGAGGCGGCTTCGCGCATGTCGTCGGTATTGGCCTTGAAAGCCAATCCCCACATGGTCAGGGTTTTGCCAGCCACGCCGCCCTGAGGCGCAAAATACCCTTCCACACGGGCAGCCATGTATTTTTTCTGCCTGGCGTTGACGGCTTCAACCGCGTTAAGCAGCCTTGGCTCGACACCGGCGCTTTCCGCAGTGCGGATAAGGGCCTTCACGTCTTTGGGGAAGCACGAACCGCCGTACCCCACGCCGGGGTAAATGAACTGATAGCCGATGCGAGAATCCGAGCCGATGCCCGTGCGCACATCGCGCACATCCGCGCCCACCTGTTCACATATGGTGGCAATTTCATTAATGAATGAAATTTTTGTGGCGAGCATGCAGTTGGCCGCATACTTGGTCATCTCTGCGCTGCGCACGCCCATGACAATGATTTTGTCCCGCGTACGGGCAAAAGGCGAATAAAGCTCGCGCATAAGTGTGGCGGCCTTCTCCGAATCCGTGCCAATGACCACACGATCGGGCTTCATAAAGTCGGCAATGGCGTCGCCTTCCTTAAGGAACTCGGGATTGGAAACCACGTCCACCCGCAGGTCAGCGCCACGTTTTTCCAATTCTTTTTTAATAATGCCGCGCACTTCATCCGCCGTTCCTACGGGTACGGTGGACTTGTCCACGACGACCATATCTTTCTGCATATATTGGCCGATTTCGCAGGCAACCTGCCGCACAAAGCTCAAATCGCACGAACCATCAGGCTGTGGCGGTGTGCCGACGCAGATAAAAGCGCAATCGGCCTGAGCAATGCCTTCTTCAAGACTGGTGGTGAACGTCAACCGGCCGTCAGCGCGGCTGTGGCGCACCATCGGTTCAAGGCCCGGTTCAAATATATGCACGGATCCCGCATTCAGCTTTTTTACCACCTCGGGATTCACATCAACGCACGTTACGGTGTTGCCCATTTCCGCAAAGCATGCGGCGCTGACCAGGCCAACATAGCCGGTGCCGATAATGCACAGTTTCATATATGACGTTCTCCTGCGTCCAAACCTGGCTGCGCTCTTGACCTTACAGCCGGGAACGGGTCAAAATAGTTTTCCGAATGGCCGCATATACGACATTTTTTTTCATTGGGCAACCAGCCCTTTAGGGGCCTAGCCCCTGGAACACACTTTTTTTCACAAGGGAGCGACGGAGCATGATTGTCGGCTTGGGCATTGATATTGTTGAACTTGCGCGCATAGAAAAAAACCTCGCGCGCTTCGGACGCCGCTTTGCCGAAAAAATTCTCGGCCCAGAAGAGCTGTCTGCCATGCCCGCGCTGACCGTCAACTACGTAGCCGGACGTTTTGCAGCCAAAGAGGCTGCCGTAAAGGCATTGGGTACGGGTTTCAGCCAGGGCATCGGTCCCGCTCTTGTGGAAACCGTGGCAACTCCCGGCGGCAAACCGCAGTTGCGGCTGCATGGGGCAGCCCTGCAACGCGCCCGGGATATGGGCGTGACCGCTTGTCATGTAACCATCAGCCATGACCGCTCCTCTGCTGTGGCCGTGGTAGTCCTGGAGGCGCTGTAATGACAGGGCTTGTCTGCGATCCGCCCCTTTTCCCTCCGCTGCCCTTGCCGCAAGAATTACGCGCCTGGGACAAGGACGCGGCGGCTCTCGGTTTGCCGGAAATCCTGCTTATGGAAAATGCCGCACGCGCGGCGCTGCATGTTCTGCGTCGCCACTGCCCGGATCTGACGGGAAAAAGCATATGGCTTTTCATGGGCAGCGGCAACAACGGCGGCGATGCTGCCTGCCTTGCGCGCCAGCTTCTTGATGCACACGCCCGCCCCCTGGTGCTCCACGCAAAAGCGCTGAGCCACTGCAAGGGCGCATGCGCCAGACATGTCGCCATTGCCAGAGCCTCGGGCGTTCCCTTTTTCCCATTGCGCCAAAGCAGGGGCAAGTGGCGTCTCCCCACAGACAATCTGCCTGATATTATTGTTGACGGCATTGTGGGGACGGGCTTCAGCGGGGTGCTGCGCCCACAGACATTGACCCTTATCGAAACCATCAACAGCCTTGCCGCACAGCGGCTGGTGCTGGCGCTGGACATTCCCTCCGGCCTGAATGCGCACACCGGTCTGCCGCAGCCCGAAGCTGTCCGGGCTACGGTCACTGCAAGCTTTGCCGCGGGCAAGCCGGGGCTGGCTCTTCCCTGCGCCCGCCCCTGGACAGGACGGGTACACGTATGCGACATCGGCATCCCGACAATAGTGCGCCACCAAACGCCCTGCTCTGCCTATCTTATAGATGGGCGCTGCATTGCGCGGCTTGGTTCTTCCGACAGTCTGCCTGAAACCAGCTTTAAAAACATTTTTGGTCATGTGCTGGTTCTCGGCGGTGCGCCGGGAGATGGCGGTGCAGCGCATCTGGCCTCGCGTGCCGCGCTGAGAGCCGGAGCCGGTCTGGTAACGGCAGCGGCCCCGACGGCTGCCGTAGAC
>NZ_JBAIYR010000002.1:0-27500 GCF_036763145.1 Desulfovibrio sp. 1188_IL3213
GATTGGCTGAATCAGTATATCTTTGAATCCCTGGAAGAAATACAGGGATTTGCTACGGCCTGGCTGTGGACATATAACAATGAGCGACCAAACATGGGCATTGGCGGCATCACTCCAGCTATGAAACATAAGCTGGCGGCATAGGCTCTACTTTGGAGAGCTACTAAAAAGGGGATGATTACCCATCCACTGGGACCAAAGACATAGAGCGGTTCCCGCAAACTGAGAAACCAGACCACCATATCACGGCTGGATTCGTGGAATATATAGCCAAGATCAGTAGCTGGAGTATAGGCCGATGGAGTAGCGTAACCCCTGACCAAGGTGCCCGAGGGCTTGCCGCTAAAAACCAGTCCTGCGTCAAGATCGGCGGACTGGAGGCAATCGAGTTCGGAAGTTGGTGTTGTGTGCATCTTTCCTCCAATGTGTCTGCTTGACACGTTTAATTTGAATGTACACAATAAAGACACAGGAGGTCCCCATGTCCACAGTTACAGCTAGATTGGATACGGATACGCAGGCGCGACTTGAAAAGCTTGCCGCAGCTACTTCACGCTCTCGCTCTTGGCTGGTAGCGGAAGCGGTGAGGCAGTATGTTGCCGAACAGTCCTGGCAGGTCGAGGCCATTCAGGAAGGTGTTCGTCAGGCGGATGCGGGAAAATTTGCTTCTGACCAAGAGGTGAAGGAAGCCTTTACCCGTTGGGGTGTCCATGCAGACTAGGTCTGTGCGTTGGCTCGCCCTTGCTTTGGAGGATTTGCACGCTATAGCGGGATATCTGTCTGAAAAGGATTTGGATGCCGCAAAGGAAGTAGCCCAATGCATATGGAATGCTGGGCAAAGTCTTGCCGTGCTTTCTTCGCGGGGAAGGGCTGGCAGGGTCGCAGGTACTCGTGAGCTTGTACTGACTGATTTTTCGTATTTTATTGCATACCGGGTTGTTAAATCCGAAGTGCAGATCCTTCGTGTCCTGCACACTGCACGACGTTACCCAGCCTGAACAGTCAACCGCAATCACCACAGAAGGCGCACACTGCAAGTTGTCTCAAAAACGCCGTCAATTTCTCTGTATCTGCTTGGTCAGACACAAGGCCATATCAACATTTCACTGCAATTCTCCTTTGGATTCATTTAATTGGCAAAACAGACAAGCGCTCGAAAGGCTCGCCAGTGAGCTCACAGCGAGTCAACAGGGCGTCCACATCAATGTCTGCCAAGCCTTCAAAGTGAAATACTTCCGTCAACTCTTCTTGCAAGGCTTCCTTGTCCAGGGTGGTCCGGCCTGCTGTCACAGACATGCGGAAACGGTAGTTCCCGGTGTTCACCCAGTCACGAGTAAGATAGGCTGGAACAAGGCTTTCGCGCACTGGGGGTATCACGAAAGGCCGTGTTCGTTTTTCTGCCTTGCTACCCCCAAATATACCCCCACAGCAGGGGTATGTCAAAAGAGGTTGCAAGATTATTCGAGAGTATTGCAGAAGATAAAAGTTAAGCCCCGTAAGGCTTTTAGAGCTTTACGGGGCTTTATGAGAGTAATCACTGGTGCCGAGGGCGGGATTTGGCACGTACAAAACAAAGCATGCAGTAAGCGTCTGCTATTTTTGAAGAATAATTTTTCTCACTCGCACTTTGTGTATAACTTTGTGGCACACCCTAGTCAAGTTTTTAGGACCAGAACCGTGCCCCAAAATGCGCTTAGTAGTGATACCGGCACTGCACGATTATCAGCGTGTTCCTTTCTGAATCTACCTTGTAAACCAGCCGATGCTCATGGTCGATACGCCGTGACCAGCATCCTGTTAAGTCAAAGCGTAACGCTTCTGGCTTCCCCAGCCCGTCCGATGGTGAGCGCATCGCATCGCGGATAAGCTCGTTACTGCGCTTCAGCTTTTTCCTGTCCACCTGCGGCCAGTAACAGTAGGCATCCCAAGCCATGCTCAATCCACCAAGTCATGCTGCTCCACAGAAGAACAACTCGCTAAAGAATCACGTAATCTCTGGGCATTAGCTGGTGATCTCAATAGGTGTGCGGTTTCCATGAGTCCAGAATAGTCCTCTAATGAAATCATTACGACGGATTGTGATTTTTGGCGCTACATGTGGCCCGCACAATTCGTGCAGAGCAAGTAATGCACGTTCTGGCAGAGTTGTTTCTGACGCATGGCAGACCAGATAACATTCGCTCGGACTACGGTCCAGAATTCGTAGCGTCAGCTTTAAAAGAATGGTTGGCAAATCTGTCTGTGCAGACGCAGTACATTGAACCGGGCAGCCCCTGGGAAAATGGTTACTGCGAAAGTTTTAACGGCAAGCTTCGGGACAAGCTGCTAGACGGCGAGGTGTTTACGACGTTACAGGAAGCCGAAGTAGTTATCGAAAACTGGCGCCAGCACTACAACCACCGTAGGCCGCATCGCTCCCTTAACGGTAGACCTCCTGCACCATTGACAGTTTTTACCCCTCCCCAAAGAGGAGAAATGGGACCAATCTCGCCTCCGCCAGAATTTTCAGCCATACAGGCGGCAGAAGCAGAACCACAAAAAATCTACCACTAACATTTAACCTGGCACAAAAAAACGGGGCTGGTCAGAGGATTGTTTTCAATGTTAACGAGACGGAATTATTCAGCGGAGTTCATGGCGAAAGTAGCACTAGATGCTCTGTCCGGTGAGTACCTTTGGCAGAGCTGGTAAGTATGACGCGCATCTGACGGCAGATCAGCTTAAGAGATACCTTGAAACGTTAGACAAAGAGGAGGACCAAAACGCAGCAGCTTTCCTGAGGTTCGCATTGTCCACTGGTATGCAGAAATGTGCCTTACTTAACCTTCATTGGAGCGACATTGACTTTGAAATGGGCTTCATCACTTTACGCGGAGACGCATCTAAGAAAGGTAAAAAAGAGCGTATACCGAGGACAGGTGGCACAAAAAATCCGCACTGAAATTGAACGTACTGATATTCCCTATATTTTCCAGGAAAAATGGTAACAAACGATCTGATTTTGCCGGATTGCAGCTCGGGTCAAAAAAATGCAGACTTACCCGAAGATTTTCCCGCTTGCATGGATTACGCCACGCATATGCTTCATTTCTGGCTTCAAGTAGACAGGTAGATTTGTACACATTACAAAGATGCTAACTCATGGAAGCCCTCAAATGACTCAACGCAACGCACACCTTGCGGATGAAGCGTTTAAAGAGCTGCGCTGGTTGCTGAGAACATTATTTTAAGGAAGAAATCCTGTGGACAAAAAACAAGCAAGGCTTAATACAAGAGCGCTAAACAACGTAAGACTCCAATTCTGGCATTATGAATATTTAAAAAGACACCTTTTATCAAAAAACAAAATTTTGTGTCGTGATATTTTTAATGCATCAGAATTTATTTTTGAGCGACTTGTTGATAAAATTGAATGTGATGATAAAAAAGATATACTTTCTCATGTAATTTATGTGTGCATTTTGAATGCGAATTTTCCGAATTGCAGTAATAATAAGAGTAAATATAATGAAATAATGGATAATATTGGAGATAGTGAGCGAGGGAAATATTGTATACGCACTTTATACCAAGCATCTTACAAATATGGATACAACGCACACAAGTTGATATGTCCTATCCCAATGGATTATATCCTTAACGGATTGAATAGAAATGAAAACTCTGTGTATATTAACTCCGACGTTCTATTAATAAAGCAAGACTGCAGCAAATTTAAAGTTGGCATATCGCCACATCAGTCTGAAATTGTCGATGGTTGCGGAAATCTGACATTATCGCTGAATTTACTTGATGAAGGCTTTGATTTTTCAAAAATTCAAGATGAAATTGCTCTTCACATCTCTGCAAGAAGGCATGTTCTCAAATGCATTGGAGCTAAAATCAGCCTTTCTCTAGAAGAAGTCGAGCGTTTAGTTAGAGGCTATCTCCCTGAGGGCACAGAATATATTCCGAAGTCGTCAGATATTAGCAGGGCTGTTGGATTATGGAGCTGGGATTATAACCATCTAGGAGAACATGCATTTTACTGGGCAGGCATGGGCAAGTCTCCCGACAGCCCAAGCTTTTACAATTCACACGAATGCGCTTCGGGGAAAATAAAAGGTGCTTCTCTTTTAATAAAACTATTAGAACTGAAATTATTAAAAAACTTTCATAATGAAAATAGAGATGGACAAAAAATCCTAGCACCGTGTGATGATATTTACAATAACTGTTTGAATTTTATTGATAAAGATAAAAAGCATTCTCTAACTTCTAAGAATGGAAAATGTGAACACTTTGATAGTTGTACACGAAAAGTTAATTTTGTATACCAAAATGCACAGAAATGTATAGATAAAGCAAGGGTGATCCCTATTTCTGCAAAATAGCACTTGGAGTTGTCCCTGCTAAACCGGACACTCCAAGTTTTGCAATGAACGGATAAACTCACGAGGTGAGAGCATCCGCAGGGCCTTATGTGGGGCATTTTCATTATAGTCTTCAAACCAACCGAGAAGCTGCGCCATCTGTTTCGGCATCCGATCTGTCGTTGCAGAAGACGTAATCCCGTTTGAATGTTTTGACGAGAGCTTCAGCCATGCCGTTGCTTTGGGGGCTGCGAACTGGAGTAAACTTGCTAACGATGCCCAGCGCGGCGGCAAAAGTTATTCTTTCTCTTGCCGTGTAGCAGGATCCGTTGTCGGAGAGCCATTCAAATGGCCGCAATGTTTTGACATCTCCAAGCCGTTTTTCAACGCGTGCCAGCATGACGCTTTCCGCCATGTCAGCACTGTACCCGCCAGTAGTGGCGGAATAGGCAATCACTTCCCGGTCGCAAGTATCCAGTGACCCGCTCACCGTTGTCGCAGGCAATTTCAAACCCGTCAGAGCACCAATGCTGATTTCTTTGTAGCGTGGAAGCCTTACCCGTGTGGCCTTTTTCAGGTCTCCACCGTTGAGCTTGTTTTAGTACTAGTTCCAGCCATAGTTCCAGCACCTCCTCCCTAGTTAGAGCGGCGGTATAAATGGGGGCAACTCCAGCACTGAATAAGAAATTTCGATTTAATTCTAATTTCTTTCTCTTTTTGCCACACAGATGCTTGTATGGCCTTGAGGAAACTCAGGGCCCATTTTTTATTTGGAGGAAATCAATGAGCAACGAAATTTACCATTCCCATTGGCTCACCGAGACGCAAGTGGCCAAAGAAACAAATTTAAGCCTAAGCAAACTTCGCCAAGACCGTCATAAATGCCGTGGAATTACCTACAGCAAAATTGGTCGTTCAGTGCGATATGCTTGGGAAGATGTGAAGAGCTACATGTTGGAAAAAGGATAAAACCACTTCAATAAGAGAGGCAAAATCATGGCAAAAAGAAAGTCAAAAAATGAGTTCGCACAAGAGCACAAGCAGTTTTTGGAACTGGTGAAAAAAAACCAACCAACTCTGGAGGTGATGATCAAGCTAAACTTGAATCGTACGCAATTGAAAGCGCACCTCCTGGAAGCATACAACTCAGGGGAAGTACAGGCAGGTGATTGGCAACCTTGCTACGAAATCCTCAAGCTTGGGTCTTTCCCAGATTCTGTTCAAGAACAGCTTAAGAATGCTTTTTCGCAAGCATCAGAAGATGATTTTGTAAAAGCAGAAATTGTTGAAAATAAGGTTGTCATATCAAAGTACAACCTCATGGGGCCAGATCAGTTGCCAATGACACCTAGGCCAATTGAGATTGCTTCACAAGGCAATCATGTAATGGAAATGCAAAATCAACGTGTGGATGCGCAATAGATTACACACCAATAAATATTAATTTCCTGCTGCGGGGCTGCCGCAGCAGGAGGAGGGTTTCATAATGTACTCAAATCAGATCGTCCCGTACAATAATCCGTCACTAGTGGGCACTCCATATATTGATCAAGTCTCTCAGTACACCGCTTATATGAATGCTGTTTGCGGTTTTCATGACGGCTACAAAAGATTTCAAACAGTAGTCAAGGACAATTATGATCAAACTCAATTAAACCTCCAATACAATGCTCTGGCGCAGCGTCCTATGATGCAAATGCAGCAGAATCCTGTACATTTACAGGATATTGCCTGGGAAGCAATACCATCAAGCTTGAAAAATGTTGCACAACACTTTTCAATAGTGTCTGGATGGAGCGAAAAATGCGTATTAGTTGCAATGCTTGGCTATATAAATTCTGCAATGCGTGGAAGGTATTGTGTCTTAATACGCCCAGAATGGTTCGAGGCAGTAATTCTGTATCAGCTGATGATTGCTAGTCCTGGACAAAATAAAAGCCTCGTGCATAGATTCATGAATGCACCGCTTGAAAAATTTCAAGAAAAACTCATGTCGAAGTATCTGGCCAAGAAAGCCTCGTCACAACAGCATAGCGAAATCATAAAGCAAGCGAATCGCATCGCAAAATCGGCGCTACTTAGAAGTGCCCTGAAAGACGCCCAAAAGGATGAAACTGGGATCGACCTTGAATTATTTTTTAAGGGGGCACGTGAGGCCTCAGAAAAATTAGCTGTGATTTCAAATCAGACGAATACTCACTCAGACTCTCCGACGTTTTTAGCCGATGGATTCACTGAAAAAAAGCTGATGCGTTTAATGGCAGGGGCTGGTGGGGGACAAGCAATTATTCAGCCAGAGGGAACGACCCTGATTAAGCAGATGAAAGACTCGAAGTTTGACCCCAAAATTTTTCTGAAAAGCTACGGGATGGAAGATTTTTACGATGGAACTGTTCCTGGTGGCATTGTAAGCGTTCCAAACGCTTTTTTAAACATTCTCGTGTTCTTACAGCCTGGCGTGGCAGCAGAGTTGTATAAAAATCCCAAGCTAATGTCTTCGGGGTTGCCTGCACGGTTTTTACCTTATTTTGTCTCACCCACCGGGGCACCATGTGCAACTCCGGAAACTCTTAATACAGAGGCAGCTGCAGTATATTTTCGCAAACTGACATCAATGCTGGAGAGAAATTATACTCAAGAGTCCAACCGAGAGATTTTTAGAATTCAGCTAACTCCCCCAGCGCGACAAGAGATTGAGAGTTTTCAGAATGAGCTACGATCTAACAATTATCTCAATTCGTGCCATGATAGTCTGAAGTTTTTTGCTGATAAATTAGCCGGAACTGCCGCCAGAATCGCCGGCATAATACATGCTTGGCGAGTTGATGAACCAGAAAAATGCGATATATCACAGCGAACTATGCAAGCTGGAATTCAGATAGCCAGGGCAATGCTGCCACAGGCAGAGTATGCACTTTCTCCAGTAGGATTTCAGGCCGTCGATGATGCAAAAAAAATCCTTGAATGGGTTAGGAGGCATCGACATCATGCATTTACGTCGAGGGATATTGCCCAAAATTCTGGGGTCCGCACTGTTGACAAAATTTTCCCTGCTTTGGATCTCTTGGAGCAGCACAATATTTTAACTCAACTTTCTGTGCCCAATAAACCGCGGATGTGTTTGATGCATCCATTATTTAAGTAGTTTTATAAAACGGGCCAAAAGTTCAACTGAATTTATAAAAAGTCGTCTACAGCAGGTCTGTAGACGACTTTTTTATGCTTAGACTACATTATTCATATTTTTTCATTGCTTGGACAATATTTCTGCCCTGAAAAATATACAGGCCTTTTTAGTTAAGAAGCTCACCTAATTCATTCCCCCATATCGTTGCGGCAAGTACTCATGCGTTTGACTGTTCGGAATGATAATTATCGTTAGAGATTATTTATGACCATAGTATGTGTAAGTCCGTTTGTACAAAACCATGATCTTAACACTTGAGGTGCCCGATGATTACAACAGACATATTTTTTACCAATTTAAAATCAGCACTGCCGCCAGTCTTTACCCGTGAGGAAGCAGCCAAACATCTGGGAGGACTGCTTTCCGCAAAAACATTGAACAATATTGACTATAAGGGCGAAGGCCCAGAAGTACGTGTCCGTGTGGGTAAAAAGATTGGCTATGAGCGTGAGACATTTGTTCAGTGGCTACGACAATATGGTCTTCATAGGAGCTGATTGAAAATACAGTGAATGAGTAGTCCTTGTAATAACAACCAGCATAGGCCGCAGCTACGCCTGCGGCCTATGGTTTTTATGAGCGCTACTATTATATGCCTAAACAAACATAATCGATCCTTTTTAATCGATAATCTACTGTTTGTAAGGCGGAGGTTTTATCATGGATAATCCTAAATGTATTTACGCGGGCAACCCAGACAAAGGCAGGCCATGGATTTTTATTTCTGACACAGCAGAGGCCAAGGCAAAGGCTATTGAGGAAGGCTATTCGGCCTTCAGCACCATGAGCTTTGATTATGAGCCTGAAAAAGGTAAGCCGGAGCCAACTCGCTACGGCTCTCTTTGGATGGATATCGATTGCAAAGAGAACCCAAAGCGGTCTATCTCGATTGTACAAGACATCGTATTTTATCTGGAAACTCGGTACAAAGTTAATCCTCGATCTCTGCGATATTTTCTTAGCGGGGGAAAAGGCATGCACCTTGAAATCCCAGCTGCAATTTATGGAGGGGAGGATGGACACCCATATCTACCACAGATTCAAAAAGTTATGCTTACACGGACGTTTAAAATACCTCTCGCGAGTATCGATGGGGGATGCCTTGATACACAACTGTATAGTGGAGGGAAAGGCAAACTACTGCGTGCGCCCAACATCCTTCGGCCAGATGGGAAGTATAAAGTTGAAATTTCGTATGAAGAATTAATGAACTTACCTAAAGATGAGCTGATCTTACTTACTTGTCAGCCACGAAATACCTCGATAGATACTGCCGCGCCCAACATAACAGACATGAGTTACTGGTATGATGCGGCAATGGCTATCGAAACTCTTCTGCGCCAAGGCAAGCAATCAAAGGAAGCCATTAATGCCATTTTGGAATGTTCCTTTATTGAGCATTGTTGGGAAAATCAGGACACACTCTCTGAGCCAGAATGGTTCAGAATGGTAGGCGTTTTTATATCCTTGGGGAATGTGGCCCGCCCTATTATTCATGAATTCAGTCTGGGTTACCCTGGATATTCTTATCAGGAAACGGAAAATAAAATTGCTCAAGCAAAATGTGCAGATCGAAAAATTACCTGTGAGTACATTCAGGAAGTGTATCAGTGTAATAGGAAATGCAATGTTCGCTCTCCTGGGGATATGTTTTTCAAAAAAAAAGCCAACCGCGAAATTGTTGCAACATCATTTCAGCTTAGAGATACCGGCGTGTTCTATACGCCAAATGATGGCCAAGAAAATGATGGTATATATATTTGTAGTCCGCTCAAGATACTGGGAAAGATGAGAAATTCTAGCGGTGTTGGGTGGGCAAGACTTGTCGAATTTACGGCTCCTGACGGGCAAAGAAAGCAGTTGCCGATTAACATGAGAGACTGCACGGGACGTGGTGAATTAGTCCGCTCCATCTTATCGGACCATGGGCTCGAAATTGCCATGTACCCCAAGGCGAATAGTCTTCTTATGGAGTACATCCAATACGGTGCCCCAGAGGATACCATATATCTACAGCTAGACAAGGTCGGCTGGCATGAGGCCACATACGTTTTGCCAGACGAGCAGTTCGGAGCATCTTTATCCGAAAAAATCTATCTCGCTGAAACCACAGATACTCTGCACAACATTAGTGGGGATCTACAATTATGGCAGGAGCGCATAGGTAAGCTATGCGCGGGCAATTCTTTGTTAGTGTTAGCAACCAGTTATGCCTTGACGGGACCGCTCCTTCGTCCATGTGACATGGAAGGTGGGGGGCTGCATATCTATGGGGCATCGTCGACCGGTAAAACAACGCTAGCCCTTGTTGCAGGTAGCGTGTGCGGTGGGGGTGGAAATCGTGGGTATTTGCGCCAGTGGCGTAGTACTCACAATGCTCTTGAACACACGGCGGCCATGCATAATGACAACCTGTTAGTTCTTGATGAGGTCGGTCAGGCAACGGCAGAAGTCGTAAGTCAAGTGGCTTATATGCTTCCCAATGGCCAAGGAAGATCTCGTATGCGTGCTGATGCCTCACTACGTGATCCCTTGACCTGGAGATTAAATTTTCTTTCCACGGGCGAGCTTACAATCAATGACAAAATTGAAGAGTCAGGCAAGCAGCGCGCCATGGCAGGACAGGCAGTGAGAATTATTGATTTGCCAATCGACGGAGGCACAGGTGAGAACATGTTTGCTAATCTGCATGAGAATGCTGATCCGGCATCATTAAGTGTCGCCCTTGCAGATGCGTGTAGTAATAGTTACGGAACGGCTTTAAGAGCATTTATAGCCAAGTATTGTGAAGGAAGTGAGCAGAACCAAGAGAGCTTGCTTAAAAAAATAGATGAATTCGTTTCGTTAAACGTATCCTCTGATGCTTCTGGGCAAGTTAGGCGGGTCGCCCGTAAGTTTGGACTCATTGCTAGTGCAGGTGAAGCAGCAATTGAGTGGGGCATCCTTCCCTTTAGTAAAGGAGAAGCCTATGCATCCGCCCAGCGATGGTTCAAGATTTGGTTGGAGCAACGTGGTGGTTCTGGCGACTTGGAAATGGCCAAGGTGCTTAAACGCATTCAGGATCATTTTGCTCTCAATCAGTCTCAGTATGTACGATGGGATCGGCATGCAAGTCTCGTGGATAACAATTTAAGTCAACCTAACATGTGGGGCTACCGCATAAAAGATGGTGGGGAAGAGCTATTTATTATGCTGACTCCTAGAGTTGATGAAATAGCAAGGGGCGTGAACCGCAAATCTCTGTCAGGAGTATTAAAAGCCAAAGGCTGGGTGGTTTGTGATGCATCAGGGAAGGTGAGGGAGACACATAGCATTGGAGGAAAGAATAAGCGTGGAATTGCTTTTATTCCTGCGCGTTGGGATGAGGTGTCAAAAAGTGACAGCTCAAGTCTTAGCTTATAAATTCTGTGCGTCGTGTGCGTCAAAGACTACAGCGGCGTCTCTATAATGCCTGAAAACTCGGCCATAGAGACGCCGCACAGCTCGCACAGCACGCACACCTGTTTTTTTGACTTCGCGGTTTCAAGTTCAAAGTGCAACACCCATTCCTTGGGTGTTGGCGTCCTCCAAAAAAATCTCATAGGGTGTCTTAAACCCAAGGCATTTTCTTGGCCGCCAGTTCAAGCGGCACATTGCCGCTATGATCTCATCTTGCGAGACCGAGCCCCTTATTTGAACTGGTGGTTGGGGCAGGTTGTTGAAAAGCTCTTGTTACTTGTTTTGGCCCTTGCCTGCGGCTTCAAGTTTATCGATGAGGCCCTCGAGATCATGTACAAGCTCGGCGAGGCGCGTAACAGCAGTGCCCGCCTGAGCCATGCCGTTAACGGTCTCGGTGGCGATGCGGCTCACATCGTCAACCGCGCGGTTGATTTCTTCGCTGGTGGCAGACTGCTGCTCGGCGGCGGTGGCAATAGAGCGAACCTGATCTGAATTGTCTTCAGTAAGAACCACGATCTGCTTGAGAGCCTCACCGGACTGGTGCGCAAGCGATGTTGCCTGCTCAACGGCCTGAGCTGCCTTTTCCATGCCCTGCAGACTGGCTTGCGTACCCTGCTGAATGGACTGGATGGCCGAGCCTACTTCGTTAGTGGCCTGCATGGTTTTTTCTGCCAGTTTGCGCACTTCGTCGGCAACAACGGCAAAGCCCCGTCCGGCATCGCCAGCGCGGGCCGCTTCAATGGCGGCATTGAGCGCAAGCAGGTTGGTCTGGTCTGCTATGTCTGAAATAACGTTCATGATGCGGCTGATTCCCTCGGCCTGGCTGCCAAGGTTTGAGATGGCACCCTGCAGTTCGCTGGTTTGGGCGTGTACAGCGCGAATGGCATTAACGGCTTCAATAACCACCTGCTCACCCCGGGCGGCCATAGTGCGGGCCTGATCAACGCTGGCAGCCGAACTGGTGGAGCTGCGCGCAACTTCAAGAACAGTTGCGTTCATTTCTTCCATGGCCGTGGCAGTTTCAGAAGACCGGGTTTGCTGCTGCCGCGCGCCAGAGGTGGCCTGTTCAACCTGCGTGGCAAGGGCCTCTGCCGATTGCGAAACCTGTTGCGCAATCGTTATGGCTTGACGGGCCACCGTCTGCATATGGGTCAAAAGGGTTGAAACGCGTTCTCTCTGCTGGTTGGCTACTACAAGAGCATTTTCAGCGCGCACTGCCTGTTCTGCTGCTTCCTTGCCACGGGCGTCTGCCTCGTCCATCTTGATCTTGAGGTTGCCCACCATGGTTTCAATGGCATCCTTCACATCGGCAAGCTCTGCGTGGAATTCTCCGTCAGGACGGGCGTTGAGATTGCCCTGCGCAACAGTGCCAGCAAATTTTCTGATACGATCAAGCGGATTGATTATGCCGCTGCGCAGCAGCATCCATGCAATAGCAGCCAGCAGGGCAAGTGTGCCAGCCGTCCACGCTGTGACGCTGATTTTGGCCATAGACGTTTGCTTGTTGGCCTTTTCCAGCGAGCTGATAACTTCAAATGCACCGTGAATTTCGCCTTCTTTCCAGCCTTCCTTGGTGCCGCCAATGGCGTCCTTTTCCCCGGCGGGGTTGCCGTGGCAGAAAAGGCATTCCTTGGTGAGCCGGATGGGACGGAAAAAGCGGATTTTGTCTGGTTCGCGAATAACTACTTCCGACAGCCCCTTATCCTCAAGCTGCTTCAACACCTTGAGTTCAAGTTCTGTGGGAGTGTTTACAGGGTTGCGCGGCTGCACCTTTGGGACCCTGAATTCGTAGCCAGCTTCCTTTGAATTCTGGGCAGCCATGCGCATGGCCGTGACCACAGGAACAGCATCAAGAACCTTGTCGGCTGGCAGCTGGTCAAAAGGCTTCATTATACCCAGCTCAAGCTTGCGCGCCATCTCATTGCGAGTGGCCTCAGCCATAAGCACGATGGTACGGCTTTTTTCCAGAATGGCGTCTTCAGCGCCACGGTGGATGTCGTCCAGCCTTTCCCAGGCCATGATAACAGCAATAACCAGCGGACCGATCAGGGCTACGCCAAGGACTTTCCACTTGATGCTGCACTCTTTGAACATATTTTGTTCTCCATGCCGGAATGGATGCGTTGTTATTATTCTCTTATCGGCAATCTGACACTACGCTTTATTGCGTGAGTGAATTTATCTGAATAATTATTGTAATTGCAGGCCAACCATACATAGGCGCCTGAAACAGGGATAACGCTTTGCGACCATCATTGCCAGAGCCGCGGGGTGAGGGATTTTTCTCCGTTTTTTTTTATGCGCAAAAAAACACATTTGAAGTATCAAAAAAATAACTACGATTGCAGATAACAAAAAAGTCACTGTGCGACGTGTGCGCCGTGCGACGGCGCAGAGAGGCCGAGATTCTCGGTCCTTCAAACCGTATTACTCGCACAGTACTCGCACAATCCGCACAACTGTTGCGTCTTTCTTCAGTTTTTCGATACTTGCATCATTCGGACACCTGATCGCGGCCGTTCTTCTTGGCCCGGTACAAAGCTGCGTCCACTCTCTTTTTGAACTGTTCACCGCTCTCGCCGCACTGAAATTCTGCAATCCCGATACTCACCGTCAGCCGCCTTCCATCAGGCAGCACACAGGAGTCCTTAACCGTTTTGCGGATGCGTTCTGCCAGAGTTCGCACATCATGGAGGCACGCCAACGGCAATAAACCGATAAATTCATCACCGCCGAAACGCGTGACAGGGTCAGACTCACGGCATGTGCGGCGCAAAACCTTGGCGAAATCACGCAGGATGGCGTCGCCCGCGTCATGGCCGAAGCGATCATTGATGTTCTTAAAGTTGTCGATATCCACCATGAACAGGCTGATCGTCACATTGTGACGGTTAGCAATGAGCACCTCTTCCTGAAGACGCATTTCGAACAAACGGCGGTTCGGCAGTGTCGTCAGTTCATCCGTCAGGCTCAGCTGGCGAAGTTCCCTGCGGACCTCTTCCAATTCCTTCACGCGGCGCGCCAGTTCCTGTTCCAGGCGTTTCTGTGACGATATGTCGACAATGACGCCCACGAGACCTTTTTGCTTAAACCCGGGCGTGACAAAGCCTTTTGCCCAGTACAGGGAGGAACATTGGCCCCGGCCTGTTTTATAGGAGGTTTCGTAATGTACCTCGCCACCGCTCCGGATGGCTTCCGCATCTTCTTTTTGATATTGCCACCGCTCTTCCGGACTCAAGTAGTCGAGCTCCAGCACAGTACGATTCAGCAGCTCTTCCCGCCGGACGGAAAAAAATGATTCGTATGCCTTATTAAAAAAACAGAACCGGGTATCGCTGTTTTTGGCGAACACCGGGTTAGGCAGCTCATTGATGATAGTTTCAAGAAGATCCAGCTTCCATAACAAAACGTCAAGGCTGGTCTGCGGAATGGGCTCTTCCGCACTCTTATCCGTTCCATGTGGGTCGCTTGTCGACATGATGTGGCCTTTTGAGACAGAACTTATTGTAATGCGTTCCGACAGACCGTCTGGAAACGAAAGCACGTTGTTCAGCCAATGGTCCCAGCCGTCCATGGAGATGCGGATTCCATTGTCCAGCAGGCGTGTGTAAAGGCAAAGCTGGTAAACTGGCAGCATTGGTCTGCAGTAAAAATATTCGATGTCCCATGTTTTGCCAAGGGCTCCTCCTGATCCGCAACGCAAAAAAAGTCTCAAGGTGTTAATAGACACCAGGGCAACACCTTGCGGCTCTAACCGTCTAGTATGCCAGCAGATTAAAAAGTTATGCACTGTGATACGCTGCAGATTTTGACTTATAAAGCCCCGGATTTCTCGGGGGTGAGAGAGTTCGATAAAGGCATTTCACCCCCTATCAAGACTATCCCCTTCAGTTGTCATCGCTGAGATCTCTAGCGTTTTGATCTAGATTTGTTTGGTAATATGCTTAAATCATTAAGTTAAATAGCTAAATGCCCTGTCGTGCGCTGTTGCCCTGACTGTGGTTTATAGTTCGCTTCTTGCATTAAGTAGCAATATATATTTAGGGTCATGCCTAGCTGAGAGGCATTTCCCTGAGCATTTTGAGGACGAGTTTGTAAAGGTCCTCGTTTCTGTGGTTAAACCGGAATTCGCATTCTTTCAAATGAAAGTAAAAAGTGTGTTTTGCCAATCCTCTAAAGCGCACAATGCGCGTCTTGGCGAAAGCAAAAAAGCTTTCAATGCCATTAATATGCGAGTGTTTATTGGCAAATTCATTGTTGCCATGTTGCCGATGAAGTGCGCAAACTTGCTGAAAAGACCATGACGGCTACCCAGGAAGTGGGTAAGGCCATCACAGGTATTCAGGAAGGTACGCGTAAGAATATCCACAATGTGGAACAGGCCGGAGTATAGATTGAAGAAGCTGCAAAGCTTTCTGTTCAGTCCGGCGAATCGCTCAAGCAGATTCTTGAATTTGTTCACATGGTAAATGATCAGGTGCAATCAATTGGACAAAATCCTGAGCGACCTGCTCAAGGCGCTTCTCTGCGGTAATGATGCGGTAATCCCGTTTCAGCTCCTTTTCGAGCCACTGCTCTGGTCAGGGGAAAAAGTCACACATACCCCCGGCTTTGCCGGGGGAGGGGGGGCTCATCGTGACTAATCTAACAGTATTGCCTTCTGCATCAGCATTTGGTTGCTCTGGTAGAACGGTACGTCCGTGTTTCCAAGGACAGTGGGTGGCACATTTGACAACTCATTCAGATTGTCCATCGGGACAATAACGCTCTTTGCCCCGTTTTCGGAGAGCATGGTGACCTTGTCCGCAAAATTGATCGCCCGTTCGATGGCACCACCGACTGATATATTTCCGAGGACAGCAAGACCAGCCTTAAGGTTCTTTTTATAGAGAGCCGATACGATGGCGATGTAAACGGCTGAACCTATTCCAGATGAAATCGCAGCCCCCAGAAGGTTGGTAACCTGTATTGTGATATCAAAATTCTTAAGCGAGTGTTTATCACTCAGGATCGTTTTTTCATTGGCCTTGATGTACTGATAGGTATTTTTAATATTTTCCTTCACCGCCGTGTTGTTGACCCCAGTTATATTCAACTTTCCAGATCCTGCAACAGCGACGCTTTCAATTCTTACAAGAGCAACGTTTTCACCATCACTTGTGCTGGTGTAACAGATCCCCGGCGACAGCGGAGTACTCTCGATAAGATGTGATCCTTTTTCTTCGGGGAGACCGACAAAATTCTCTTCCTGAGTTTCCTTATCGATGTAAGAAAAGTTGGTATCCCAGAATTCCATACCACCGATACGCTTGAGCTGCTCTTTTACACGGCGACGCATTTCCAGCGCGATTTCGACATACTCTTTGATGTCTTCCTTGGTGTATTCACCATCCGGATGCATAAGCTTAATCAGCCCGGAAACCGTCTTTTTAACCGGCTTGGTATCACGCTGTTTCAGGTGAGCTCCAAGGGAGTAATGTTTTTCAATCGCATCGGTATAGGTGACCCGTCTCAACGACTTAAGAGCCTCGGAAAAGTAGTCGGTGCTGAATCCAAAGCTGGAGGTGAAGTGTTTAGGGGAAAACTTGATCATTTCCCAGCCGGGCAGGTAAAAATGGATACGATCGAGGAAGGCGGTGTCGCTGTTAACCTCCTCGGATAGCGGACTGAACAGGTGCGAGGTTTGCAGAACCGTCTCAACCGGCTGATTGATATTTCCATTCAGGATGATGGAAGCGACACCCGTGATCTCACCACCGGCACCGGCCCGGGAGAAAGATCCTGATTCCATGTAGTCCTTCATGAGAGGAACGGCATCTCTATCTTTGAATATCTTGTCAGTGGCTTCATCAAAGCAGATGGCATCCCATTGCCCCACTGCACCGACTTTGCCGGTTGAGCCATGGACAAATAATTTGGCAACTGTTCCCTGACCACCTGAAATCAAAACGGCGTAGGGCGTAAGTTCTTTAAAGACAAAGGATTTACCTGTTGATCGTGGCCCCAGCTCAATGAAGTTGAAGTTTGACTCAACCATTGGGAGCAATCGGGACAGCAGGAGCATTTTGATACGATTAGAGACGCCTTCCGCACTTGGCTCATAGCCGCAGCTTCGTAACAGGATGTCGAGCCATTCGCTTTTGGTGAATTCCTTGCGCTTATTAATGATCTTGCTGTTGTCAAAGCTGGATAGCTGGATCGGCTTAATCTCGGTAATTACAAACGGGAAAATATTCTGACCTATTTTTATGTTAGGATCATACTCCACATCAATAATCGCCCAGATGCCGCCCATCAGCATTTTTTCATGCTGCTTTACCAAGACATCGCTGATGTTTCCGTTTTTAATGTTACTGTTCTGAAGTTTTGCCCAGTAAATATCCTTTTTAGAATCCAACTCGACGGAAATCTTGTCGATGATCTTATACCGGCCTTTTTCACGAATCTTTGAATGAATCAGAGAACTCTCTTCGGGATTCACATAGTGCTCACTGAGAACCTTTTTAACGTTCTCCATGCCGGTGCGTATTTTTTCTTCATCATCCGTGGAGCACGAGTTGGCAATCAGGTATTCAAGAACAAATACCGGCACATTTGCCCCAACCTTCACGGAGCGGACAAGATCCTTCTTGACCACGTACCCTCGGAAGTGCTCCAGAAGTTTTATGTCCAAGTCATTCAATACTGCCATAATCAGTTCCTTATCATTAGAGAAGCCCGCCTAAATCTCTGTCATTATTTTGTGTAACAACGGCCCGGTCGAGTTGCTGCTTGGTGGCAGCATCCAGAAGGTGGATTTCGAGTTCCGAATGGCCATCAAACGTATATTCTTTGGTTACCCGCTCATTCCGTTGAATGTTAAACACATCGCTTTTATTCACTTGCTCCTTGTTAGCAAAAAATACCAGGTAGACCCTCCGGTCCATGGAGAATAAATCTCCAGCACCCTTGTCGCCCTGAATCTTGATTAAAAACAGATCGCCAGTGACATCTTTCAGGTCCACTTTGTTTTCAATTGATACAGACAGTGAAGCAGCTGATGCTCCGGACCTCTCCCAGCAGAAGTACGGTGTCACCAGCTCCTGGGGTGATACACCACCATGGGAGAAGCCGTACAACCCCGGAGTCTTGAATGGACTGATGTTCTTTGCAAAATACAGGTAGTCGAATTGCTTGTAGCTCTTTTCTACCTCGATCAGGCCAAGCGTCAGATCAGTTTGCTTTGTTTCTGTGCGGACATATCGTTCTGCCTTGTCACAATCACCCTTTAGTGAAAGAGAAATCTTATCCGCGTTACTCAGTAATCCTGTCAGTACGAAACCGTGATCAGTTACCAAATATACCTTGGCATAACCACTGGCCAAAAGAAGTGTGATCTTTTCAGCAAAGAAATCGATGGTCTCCGGGAAATACTTCAGCGCCTTTTGCTGAAGTTTCTCACCCATGTCATCGATGTCTTTATAGGTGCAAATTAGAACCTGGCCGGGGCGGGCCTCTTCGGTAACTTCATCCAACCTAATAAAATCGATATTGACATCAGGGTTCTGTGCGGCCAGATATTTCTCACGGTTACTCTGGACCGCTTCAGTCACTCCATTGGCCATATAGATGCGGCTCATATTGTTTTCGGTTTCTGAAGGGATATCAGCAAGGATTGAATCCTTCTTGAGGTTGGCTGTTCCTTTAACCCTTGCAGCAACCAATTCCGCTATTTCATAGGCGACACCATCTCCGACAATAACAGCTGTTTTCAACCACCCAGCATCATTGATAATCCGCTGCAGGGTCCCGGTCTGCGTTTCTTTGTAGCCACTCCAGTGCTTGAACCATTTATCGAGGAAGACCGAGACGTGCTCCTTGTATAGCTCCTGAAATGGCTCCAAGAGCTCTTTCTTATTGAGGAACTCCGCGTAGAGGTTCCGGATTGCGGTATCAAGTCTGCAAAAATATTTTTTGTAAAATTCAACACACTCTCTGAATGAGCTCAGGTAGGCAATATCCTTCGGATCAAATTCCAGCAGAGTGATCACATCACTCCAAAAGCAAATGCCAAGAGCTTGTGCCTGTCTGCTTTGATTCCGCTGGCGCAATTTAGCTAACGTTGTTGATATGTATGCTTTATCGGAAATTTTTTTGCCGATTTCAGTCAGCCACCGTTCATCCACCTGCCGGAATGGGTGGTTAATACTGACATTCCAGATAGCCAGGTCCGGGCTAAGCACATAACTGCCAAGGTATCTGTTAAATGATCCCTGGAAAGAGACAGAGTCAAGCCAGCCCGTATAGACCGACTCAAGTATCTTGTTGCAACAACCGGCCGTCAAGCCATCAAGCATGGCTTTTACCACCTCACTGGCCAGCGTAGAGGCGGGCTTGCTCAAGTAATCCCGCCCAAGCAGTTCATTGACTTCTCTGTAAAAAGTTTCGCGAAGCTGTGCGTCGTACTTCTCTTTCGAATAGGTGTCAGGATCATGCACAAACGGCAGCAGCTCTTTGTTTAAATCAAAGATTTCAGTCGCGCCTTTGTGGCTAAGATCCATCCAGTAGGTGCGGTCTTTGCCGACACTGACTTTGGCAGCCGCAATCAGCTCTTCCTTGGGAAGGTTGATATTCAGGTTTAGGGTCTGATGGACCTTGTCTTTGATATAGTTCTGGAGGTAACGGATCTCCAGGCATCCGCAGGTCTCGCAATACTCACGGATGAACTTGAGATCGTCCTTTTTTGAACGGGTATAAACGAGAAAGCGCTGTTGGCTAGGCTGTGCTTTCTCAATAAGGTACTTTGTATGCAGCTCTTCCAGCTCTGAATTTGCTTGGTGGACGGCATATTCATCCTCGATAACCTTCAGCAAAAACTTAGCATCGCCGGACTCATCGATAAATACCGCCACAGAATGGCTTGCATAAATGTCACGCAGGTCATTTTTGAACCACATATCAATCATTTATGAAGCCCCTTAGATTTTGCTAAACGCATGCACTTTGGCCTGATAGAGTTTACGGTTTCCATATTTTGTAAATCTCCTTACGACGGTTGAATGCCTCTTGCCCGCCTTCCATTATCTTTATGATAAGTTTTTGGGTGTCTTGGGCGTCAACACTCCCACTTTGTACGGCCACTTTTTCATCCATGAATGAACAGGCATGCACCAATTCGGCATCCCCTAAAACGGGAATATTAGGGTTGTGAGTGGCGAAAATGAATTGAACCCCGGGCTTCATGTCACGAATCAACTTGATTACATCTTCATATATCGTCTGATTGTCGAGATCATCCTCAGGCTGATCAATGATAATGACATCATTCTCTTTGAGGCTGAGAACGAAAAGAATCAGGGCAGAAGCTCGCTGCCCCAAAGAGTGGTGCTGCAACTCTTTGCCACGATATTTGATGATAAATTTGTTTGGGACCTGATACGTTAGAGCCGATTCAAGGTTGGCTAAAAGACGGTCTGTGAAGAGTAGCGGGTTGCTGCCAAAGTGTTGCTTTGCAGTATCCAGATCTTTGTATATTGACGCGAAATCAGAATACTGGCTGGCAATCCCTTGGAAAGTAGTGTCTCTGAGACCACTTCCTTTACAGTATTCTTTCATAGTATCTACAAAGTTCGCCTTATCGCCTTTGTAGTTGGAATCGATAGTAATTGAGGACGACTCTTTTTCGATTTTTTCCAGCTCGGATTTGATCAGCAAAAATTCTTCATGCCACAAGTCGTTTAACGCTTTAACTTCTTTGAGCAAGGTTTCCTGATGCCCGGCAAACTCGTCTTTCTGCTTCTGGAGCTCACCGATTCGGGTGACTGCTTTTGAACGCTTGGTCTTCAGTGCTAGAAATTCTTCAGAGCTGATATTGGTGTTCCCTGATTCTTTCAGCTCCTCACTCAACTTCCTTTCGATCTCTGCAAACTCATCAACCATCCCTTTGCGAATTGCCTTCATCTCCGTCTGAAGGTCTTTAAGCTGTTGCTGCACAGCAGAATTGTCCAGCTCCCAAACTTTCAATTGAGAAATCAGGGACAAATATTTGGTTTCCAAAATTGTTTTCAGTTTTTCAAACAGTTCAGCATTGTGTTTTGAAACATAGTCTTTCTTGGAGGACAGAACTGATTCATGGTCTGTAGATATGCTGCTGACGTCCTGAGAGAAGAGATCAACCGCCTCAATTGTCGCATCGATCTGCTTTACATCCGTATCGAAATCGAGTCGCTTTTGGAGCTTCTCTTCAACGTTGTGATCCGCATAAAATTTCAGTTGATGGTCGGCATCCTTTTTAATGTCGTTCTGTTCCTTGATCAGCTCATCCAGTCCCAACCCGCTGGTGAGATTACGAACCGCATCAATCACCTTCACTTTCTGAGCAGATATCTTATGCAAAACCTCATCCCGTTTTGAGCCCAGTAACTTGTTCACCAGGTCCTTTTCAAATCCTTCTCCAGTGCTGGACAAATCTTTCTGGCCAAAGTATATGGGTTTCCTGAGAATAGACTCTCTTATTGCCACCCCCTGTAGATCCTGACCGCCATCTTTAACATTCGTATCCTCACCATAAACTTTTGAAATCGTGTAAGCCTTGCCATGTCGGTCGACGACATCCATCTCAACCTTGCCGCCACTCCCCATGGTGTATTTGACCAGATCTTCTTTGTATTTTTTATCACCCGATTTTTCACCGAATGGAATTTGAAGGGCATAGCGTATCACTTCAAGAATTGATGATTTCCCACTTCCTCGAATTCCAATCATGGTGTTGAGTTCAGCAGAGAAATGGATTTGCTTTTCCGCCAAGGTGCCACCGGTAAAGCGGATATTCTGAATGCGGGAGTGGTTATGCTGAACAGGATTGACAGCAACACGGCTGTCCTTGTCCACAAGGGCGAATTTTACGGCATCAAAAGAGAAGGCTCCCAGCTTCAGGTAGCACGACTTTCCGTTGCCTATGTCTGCGATGGTTTTACAGTCAGAGCCTTCAACTTCCGCTGGATACCAATCACCAAGCCAGTCTTTTACTTTGGTTCTGCAAACCTTATCTGATTTGTCGTGTGTTCGAACCTTCTGAAACCCAAGAGTCCTGTAACGCACTGTTTCATATCTTTTATCCTTAAAATCCCCGAGCTTTCCTCCGCCCATTTCACACCACAATCCACTTCTCTGTTCTACATGGGCAAAAATGAGGAAGTAGTCACGGCCTGTTTTCTCCAACTCCTCAACAGCCTGTAGTATATTCTTGTCACTTCTGCCATTTTCATTCTGGTACTCTGATTCAGCCTTTCCTGGAAACATGGTTGTAATGAAGGGAGATATGTAATCATTACCGTTTTCCAGCCATTGATCACTAAAGACTATCAAGGTATGAACGCCGTTTGAGCCATCATTTACGGACAACTCAACCCCCGGAAGCAGGCAGATTTCCTTTTTGGAGGCCGTCTTCTTTAAAGCCTTGAATTCAGATGCATCAAACTTGTTATGGTTGGCAATCACGCCGAGTCTGATTTGGGTCTTTTCCAAGCCATCAACATAGTCTGAGAAGTAGTAATCCTCGCTTTCAGAATACTTGAATTCCTTGTCCGCCTTGGTGTGAAGATGAAAATCAGCCCTGAGCCAAGTCGCACCTGAACGAAAAACTGCACATTCTTTTTGTTCTGTTGGCATAATCAGCTCTCCCTACCAGTCCGCATTAAGGTACTTTTTAAGTTGGCCTGCATTGAGCACCTCGTAGGGGATCAAACCCTTTTTCTGCAGGGGAGCGATGTTTTTGCCGACGCCATCGTCGAGGATCGGGTTGTAGCCTTCGGCGAGCAGCTCATCAATCTTCTTCTTGAAGGCTTCGATCTCTTTGAGCTGTCTGAAGATGCGGTCTTTTTCGTTCTGGGCATCGGCGCTTTCGTTGCCGGAGAGGTCGCTCTGGTGGTTGATCAGTGAGCGCTCTCGATGCTCGATATAGACCGAGCGCAGGCGCATCAGTTTATCGCGGCTCCACTTGTAAATGATGATGTAGCAGTCAAAGCCCTGTTCCGGGCCACTGGAGAGATGCCAGATAAACGGCGTCTTGGGCAGGTACATGAACAGGTTCAGGTGGTCGGAAAGTTCCGCAAAGAAATAGTTATTCAGGTACTCGTGGATCGGGCGACCAAGCACCGAATCAAAGCTGGAGTACTGTGCTGAGCTGAAGCCTTTTTCCCGAAACTTTTCCTCGATGCGGTCCAGCAGCACTTTTTCACCGGCATTGGGCACCAGCGGGATAATACCGTCCTCATCCTCCATGAGGATCTCTCGGACCATGTCAGCCAGAAACTCCATGGCCAGCGTATGCATCCGCTGTTGCGGGATCACGTTGCTCTGCTTGAACCAGTACCAGACGTTGATCGGGTTGACCTGATGGCGGATACAAAACTCTTCCAGATCGTTATTGCTCTGGTAGAGGCTTCCGAACCCGCTTTCAATGACCTCGCGCTCTTCGGCCGTGAACTGTTTTGTCGGCAGAGCTACGATAAACTCACGGATGGCATCCAGCGGGAACTCCTTGGTTGCTTCGGTTTCAGCCAAATAGGCATCCCGAGCCTCATGAGAAACCGGCAGGCCCCCAATGCTCTTACCTTCTTTGGCCAGCACCATCGCCTTGTCATGTTCGGTCAGGTCATAGGCCTCGAATATCTGTTCATTGATGATGGCCTCATTGATGAGGACTTGTGCAATGAGATGGTTTTCATAGTTGAAGAATATTTTTAGGCTTCCATTGCCAGGATATGGAGTCTTAGCGAAATTCACTTCTACCAAGGAGTAGACGCATAGAATTTGTTTTATTTGAGCATTTGTCTTTGAAAGTTTCGAAACCATTTCCTCCTGAGTTTTTGATGGCGGGGTAAATGGTATTCTTTTAATATCTCCAACTTGTGTTTTTACAGTTGGATTCAAGCAGCTTATTATGTATGAAGCCAACTTTGTATTAATAAACCCAAGAAGGTAGTTGATGCCATAATCGTCCTTCGGAAATATCAAAGGAGCATCGTTATCGAACATATTGCCTGCAGGCATATATCGAAATGAGGTCCCCTTTGAGCTCGAACCTGAAAAATTCACCCCCTCTCTGTAATAACCTTTAGATGGACTAGAAGAATTTGTCTCCAATACATTTACAGTAGCCCATAGGTTTCCAAACCACTTATTGTGGGGGCCGCCCTTACCGTACAACTTCCATTTTTCAGATTCCTCGTAATCACGTTGATCGGCCGCAATTTCCCACCAAAGGCGGAGAAATCTGTTGTTATTGCCAGTCTGAAGACCGTTTTTTATATGGAAAAATTTTTCCAGAGAATCAGCCCCAAACTTCTCCCGGAACTCATCAGAGATCCAGTAAATGAATGGCCAGGATTTAATGATCTTCAGCTTGGATTGTGGAATGCGATATAACAGTTCATGTGTGTTACCAGCGAGGAACTTTTCATAGGCACCAAATAGAGCGTCATAGCGCTTGGTTTCATACAGGTGATTGAGTTTTACAAAAACTGCATCTTTTTCCTGATTGTTATTCTTTTCCAAAATGTAAAGAGCGCTATCAACCCGAGCTGATGGGTTGAACATACCTAAGTAGCCCCATTCAACAAAAAAGTTGATATGGGTTTTATCGATTATGAATTTACGGACATCTTCAAATGTCTTGATATACATGAACGTTGGAGGATGAACCATTGCAACAAAACCAGCTTTTCCTGTGAAGTCATAGCACCGCTTAATAAACGTGGCATACAGGTTGGTGTGGAACTTGTACGGCTTCTTATAGTTATCCTCAATGAACTCTCTCAGGTCTGGTCCGAAGTCGGCGCTGTCCGTATAAGGTGGATTTGCCGTAGCTACATCGTATTCTGTGGTGAGCAGTTCAAGGAACGTGATAGCGTCCCTGGTCTTGCTGGTCAGGAAGGTATTGCCCTGCGCCTGTGCATATTGCTCAACCGCCGTATTTAGATTGGCAAAAAAGGTAGCAGCAAAGCTTTTGTGGGCGGCTATTTCCATCAGAGTAAACAGTTCCGGCTGTGCGGAACTTTGTTTGGCTTCCAGTGCCTTCAGCTTAGCCTTGACCTTTTCATCCAGACGGATCAGTGAGCCGAACTTGTAGGCATATTGAAGGTCGGTCCAGACCTCTGCAATAAGCTCCTGCTGACTTTTCTCCAGCGTGGAGCCTTCGGTAAAGATGTGCTCAACGGTTTCGTATTCCGGCAGGTAAAAGTCCGAGGAGACCACGTTGAAGGCAAGTTCACCGATGGTGCGGCGTTTCTTCTTGGCCTTGATAAACAGACCGAGCTGGGCCAGCTGAACAGCCCGGTCATCCAGATCGATGCCGTGCAGGTTGTTTTCGATGATCAGCTTAGGGATGTCCTTTTCATCGTAATCGGCTCCGAAGTTATCGATCTGATCCACATAGAGCTCATAGAAGAAATCAAAAGCGTAGAGCAGGAAATTGCCCGATCCACAGGCCGGGTCAATGGCTTTGACTTCATGCAGCGGTTTGGGTTTGCGCTCCTGTTTTTGTGGTGCGTTGGCAATTTTGTATCGGCGCTTGATCTCGGAATCCGGATACATCTCCAGATAGAGCTTGCCCAGTGAGTTCTCCACCAGAAACTGTACCACCCAGCGGGGTGTGTACACCTGTGACTGCAAGGAGACCTTGTTGTATTCGGTCTTGTCGCCGCTGTCTTTGTGGGCCTTTTTCTTGACGTTGTTGTAGCTCTCATACATCCAGCCGAGAACGTCGTCGCTTTGCCAGATGTCGCTGCCCACCTGGCTATCCTTTTCCACCGCATTGAAGGCATCAATGATCTCGTTGAGGCTGATGGCATCGGGCAGCAAGGCGTAGGGGTAGGCTTTGCTGTAAAGCGGAAGGTTCTCGCCCAGTTCGTCAAAGGCTGTCTTCAGATATTCACGGATACCTTCCAGCTCTTCCGAACGCATATGCGGATTCATTTCAAGCCATGCCTTGTGGCCGAATGAGCGGTCGCCGTGCTCCGACTGTTTGGTCAAAACCGGTGGAAACAATGTAGCCGCCTCCATGACTTTGACCGCCGCCAGTCGGTTAAACAGGGTGAAGGTCAGCTCATCGATGAGCTTCTCCCGGGCGTGTTCGTAATCGCCGGTTTCCCCGATGTGGTTTTCGAGCATCTCCTCAAAACGCAAGCGTTTGGGCCTGACCTCTTCAGGAAGTTTTTCAATGTCCAGCTGCTTGTTCTTGCCGATCCCCAGCCTGGCGAAATGTTTATCGAAAGCCGCATCAATGAGGTCTCGGAGCTTATCTACATGTTCTGGTAATTTCATCTGCTAACATCCTGTCATAAATTTCTATATCCAGTTCGATCTCTTCATCCGGTCTGGCGGCAGCCAGTGCCGTCAGCTGAGCCGTAAGGAGCGATTTGTATTCCTGCACCGTCATAACCGTGCTGGTCACCTGAAAGTGTACTTTGCGCGGCTTTTTGGGAGTCGGAGGCTGATCAGGAGAACCTCCGCCAGTATCCGGTTCCGGCTTGGGAGCTTCAGCAATAAACCCACTCTGAAGAATCAGCAGCTCATTATCCTTGGTAGGAGCCAGTGCCGTGTAATTCAGAATATCCGAGAGTGAGTAGCCGCAGTTTTTGCAGGTGATGGCATATTCCAGCACTGGTTCTTTGATGACCCGGTCTGAGCAGTAACGCTTGAGCTCGTCCAGCTTTATCTGGTTCTGGGTATTCAACTCGGCAGGATAGCCCTTTAAGGCCCGGAGGGCTGCATCAACTTTTCCGCTGAGCAATTGGTATTCATGGCTCATTCCAGCTGCGGCGTTCTTGATCAGCTTGTAATAGCTGTCTTTAACGATCTGCACCTGCTGCTGCAGGCTGCCGAAGTTATTGACCATGTCCTGCTTGTACAGACGGTTAAACTCCTCGTGCGCTTCCTTGATACTGTTGTCGGTCCGATCCGCCTTTTTAAGCTCGCTGACCACCTCTTCAATGAAGCGTTTAAACTCTTTGACCTTGGAGAAGTTCTTTTTGATAAACTTCTGAGCCTTCAAAATGGTTTGGATTGCGGTGGAAAATTGATCGCTGCTGGTCAGCAGGTATTCAACTTTTTCGATGTAGTTGCTTTCTGTGACCTTCCCGGCGAAGCTCAGCAACGTCTGTTTCTGGTCGGCCACCGTCGGGAACAGGGATTCAAATCCATCGACCGTGTCACCGAGCGTTGTCAGTGCGCCGATGAGATGGTCGGCCATGTGCCTGACGCTGTCTGCCAGATCAAAGTCGTTGGTGTTCCAGTCCACCTTGCGGCCGGTGTGGGATTCGATTTCAAGATCCATCAACAGCTGGACGGCTTGATTTTTCTGGGCAGCCGTCAGCGTGGTCGTAATGGATTTAAACGAAGCTGACTTGAACTTGGTGGTATTGGTAAAGGCTTCCTGAATGCCGTTCTGTTCAGGGGAGAACCATGTGTCCCCATTGTATTTGACCGATAGGCGACCAGCCCGGAAGAGAGTAGCTAAGGTGGAGACAATGGTGCCGAAAGAA
>NZ_JBAIYR010000002.1:32500-49975 GCF_036763145.1 Desulfovibrio sp. 1188_IL3213
AAACCCATTCACCAAGAGTTGGTACGCCAGTCTCAACAGTGTCATGGACGCGTGCCGCAACGCGCTCATCGAAAACGGCATCTGGATGTGCCAGTATCCTGTACCTGTGGAGCAGTCCAACTTTTTAGGACTGGTTACCAAGCTGACGCATGCAGAATCAGGGCAATGGCAAAGCTCTCTTGCCGTGGTTCCTCTGCCGAAGGCCGATCCACAGGGCATGGGATCGGCAATAACATACGCCCGACGCTACGCTCTAACCGCCATGTTGGGCATGGTAACTGAAGATGACGATGGCGAAGGGGCAAAAAATGGCAAAAAATCGCCCATACGTCCCAAACTGACCGTGAACGCCCCTGAATCACAAAATGCGCGGCAATGCGAGCCATCTACCACACTCAACATTTCAGGCCCCCCAAATCTTCCGCCAGCAAGCCTTGAAAATCTCCCGCCGCTGGAAGGCGTCACCTACCAGCAAGTTACCGCCCAGGACGGACGGCCTTGCATCATTGCCACCGGCAACACGCAGGCAAAAAAGGAATTACTTACCGGTTCGGGCTTCCGTTGGAACCCGCAGAGAAAATTGTGGTGGAAGTATGTCGATGCCGCATAACAATAATCAAAATACCGAGTGAGAGGGCTGCCTGATGGCGGCCCTTTCGCTTTTATGGAGACTAAAGCATGGAACAGATGGACCGCACGGAAGGATTGAGGGCGTTAATAAGGCAGGGCCTGCAAGCCGTGGCCCACAAAGACACACTTGCGCATTTGGGCGACCGCTCCAGCTACATTGGTATGAGCGACATCGGTCAGCACTGGGAATGTCCACGGGCTGCACTGGCCAGAAAGGTGCTGCCCACCACAAACAGCCTGGAGCGTCTGCTTACGCTGCAGCGCGGGCACTGGTTTGAGTCCGGGGTTGGGCAAGCTCTAGCATCGCTGGGCCTGCATGTATTGCCCCAGCTTGAGATCAACTGGCAGCATCAGGGCGTGCCCATTAAAGCCCATCTTGATTTTGTGCTGGTCTGGGGCGCGCCCGTCAATGCAATACGCATTCTGGAAGTGAAGAGCACAGACAAACTACCTGCTTTGCCTCACGATTCCCATCTGCTGCAACTACATGGGCAGATCGGCCTGCTAACAAAAGCATGGAGCAAACCCGTGTTCAGCCTTCGTGCTGAGGACGGTGCGCTTCTGCATGAGAAAATGACATTCCCTCAACTTTGTCTTGCCCATCTTGGCCTTCCGTTGCCCAAGCAAGCTGAGGAACTGAATATGGAAGCCTGGCTGCTCTGCCTTTCTATGAAGGAGGTAAAGGCGTTCGGCCCTTATGGTTTCAATCAGGCCATGTTGGATACGGCCCTTGACCATGCGGTCCAACTCTGGGGCGACCTCACGGCCCACCGTGCCGGGAATTTGTCCCTTTCACAGGTAACCTGCGCCCAAGGTTTTTACCCAATCTGTTCCTACTGCGAATATAATGGCGATTGCCCCAAATTCCCACAGGGAGTGCAGATGCCGCAATGGGAACCGGCACTTGAAAAGCTGGCGGCCCTCAAGGAACAGCGCACGGCTTTGGATAACGAAATCAAAGAAATGGAGACGGTGCTTAAGCTGGTTCACCGGCAGTCTGGCACACGAGATTGGGTAGACACGGGAAACTACCGATTCCGCATGTCAGTGGCAGCAGGGCGCAGCACGCTTAATCGCGAAGCCCTACATGAAGAACTGACTGCCATCTTCCGCTTTGAAGGCTTGGGTAACATTGACGTAGATGCCTTGCTTGCCCGCTGCGAGCGCGTTGGCTCTCCTTTCGAAAAATTAAGTATTTCACCTATAAACTGAATCTGGAGAAACAAACTCACAGAGCGCGATAACGCAAGGAGGATAAGCTGAGAACCACGTAGCTTGACAAATAATTTGCAAGACGTATCCTTTAATCACGGATTCTTTACTCTAGCGAAAAAAGGAGGCCGCGATGCTTGCCAAACTTACCTCTAAGAATCAGCTTACGCTTCCAAAGGCCATTGTGCAGCAGATTGACCAGCCCGAATATTTCGATGTGTCGCTGGAAGATGGTCGCATAGTCCTCACGCCCATGCAGGTACGGCCAGTTGACGCCGTACGCAACAAACTAGCGGCTCTTGGCATCAGTGAGCAGGATGTAACGGATGCTGTCCAGTGGGGGCGTAGAGCATAGCTATGGCCCCTCGTGTAGTTTTAGACACAAACTGCCTTGTTTCCGCGCTTATTTTCTCAAAGGGAAGAATAGCTGAGCTCCGTCAAATATGGCAGACTGAAGGAATCATCCCTGTAGTTTGTCGTGAAACCGTCACTGAATTGATCAGGGTGTTAAGTTACCCAAAGTTCAAGCTGGAACCCCAAGAAATTGAGAGTTTGCTCGCTGAATTTCTGCCCTGGGCTGAGACTTTCCCACTTGAAATTCCTCTTGAAGAAGTTTCAGAACTTCGTGACAGGGATGATGCAGTCTTCATTCATTTAGCAAAAGCAGCCAATGCCGCTTTTCTAGTGTCTGGGGATAAACACTTATTAGAACTGCGGCATATATTTCCAGAACTGCAAATAACAACCCCCGCAGAGCTTTTAAGGCATATTTCAAAACATAACTAACAGTCATTATAATAAATTTACAGGAAGGCGTACCCATGAGGGTGCGCCTTTCTGTTTTTGGAGGCAATAATGAAAGGCACGAATATTTCTGAACTTGACTCTCTTCAGCCCACCGACCTTAATGCCGGTCAAGTTTTCAGCGGCAAGCCCTCTGGCACCACGGTCAGGGGCTATGCCGTTCCTTCGGCCTACACCCCGGCAATTGATCACGACTATATCTTCCATGAGTCGAGCCGCGACATGGTGGTCTGGTTCGTAAATCTTCAAGGGGCACAGGGGGCACATGAACCGCTCTATGTCTTCGGCCCCACAGGTTGTGGCAAAACAAGTTGCATCAAACAACTGGCAGCCAGGCTCAACTATCCGATCTTTGAGGTCACCGGCCATGGGCGGCTGGAGTTCGCCGATCTGGTGGGGCATCTGACGGTCAAAGACGGCAATATGACCTTTGAATATGGCCCTCTTGCCCTTGCCATGCGGTATGGGGCAGTTCTGCTGCTTAATGAGATCGACTTAACCTCACCAGAAATAGCCGCTGGCCTGAACAGCGTTTTGGACGGCTCCCCCCTGTGCATTGCAGAAAATGGGGGTGAAATTATCCAGCCGCACCCCATGTTCCGTTTCGTGGCCACGGCCAATACCAATGGCGCTGGCGATGACACGGGCCTGTACCAAGGCACACAACGCCAGAATCTCGCCTGGCTCGACCGCTTCACCATCTGCGAAGTGGGCTACCCTGATGCAACTGTGGAGAAAAAGCTGCTGTCCCAGCGCTTCTCTTCGCTGCCCGAAACGCTCTGTGCCACTATGGTGGACTATGCCAATGAAGTCCGCAAACTGTTCATGGGTGAGGCATCAACCGGCAACCTCACCAACACCATAGAAGTCACCTTCTCCACGCGCAGCCTGCTGCGCTGGGGGGATCTGACCGTGCGCTTCCAGCCTCTGGCCCACCAGGGCATACAGCCTGTCACCTATGCCCTCGACCGTGCCCTGGCCTACCGCGCCAGCCGCGAAACCCGCGCCATGCTGCACGAGCTGGCTCAGCGTATGTTCCCGCAGCAGATGGAAGGTGAGTCCCCCCAAACCGTAACGGCAGAAATTGAAATCCTGCAAGGCGAGCAAGCCCTACGCTTCATGCGCGGCCATCTGCACCACACACCCACGGTGGCCAAGCCCCTCGTCCATCTTCAGGTAGTCCACAACCTTTCTGGCAAAAAGCAGGACGGCAAGTTCTGGATCGGCGAGGCTAGCCCTGTGGGCCTCACGCTAAAGTGGGGCAAGCCGGACACCGTTGGCCAGCAGCACTTTATTCCCGCCGAAAACTGTGAGGGCAACAATTCCGTGATGGAGCTTGAAGCACGCGCAGAAAAGAAAATCAAAGAAGGCTACTCCCTCAATACAACAAAAAGCTCATTCTAGGAGGCTACCATGACTCAGCTTGTTTCTGATATCCGCATTTTGGACAATTTGCTGGCCCTTAACCTTAACGTCAGCTTATGGTCAGCCCGGCGCAAAATGAGCCAGGAAGACCTGGGGGGTGCGGAACTGCCCCCCGAAGATCTGGCTTCTCTGGGCTCAAAGCGCATTGCCGACCCGGAAAACCTCAAGGTGTTCGGCACACTCAAAGCCCGCGCCTTCAACTACCTTGACCGGAACGGGGTGCGGTTCATGTCTGGCTGGGCCATTCCCGAAGAAAAGGCCGGCGAAATCGTGCAGGAGCTGCTTAACATCCGCACTGAATTCCAGAAAGAAAAGGAAGCATTTCTGGCTGACTATGACCAAAATGTGCAGGCATGGATTGAGAAGCACCATCAGTGGGGCGAAATCATTCGTAACTCCCTTGTGGGGTCTGAATATGTCCGCGCCCGCATGGATTTCCGCTGGCAGTTGTACAAGGTGGCTCCGCTTGAGCAGCACACAGACAACACCGCTGTGCTGGAAGCCGGTCTAGCGGAAGAGGTGCAGGGCCTCGGCGGCACACTGTTTGATGAGGTGGCCAAGTCGGCTGACGATATCTGGCGCAGGGTTTATCACGGCAAGACGGAGGTAACCCACAAGGCGCTTTCACCGCTGCGTACCCTGCATGCCAAGCTCACTGGCTTGTCTTTCGTAGAGCCGCATGTGGCCCCGGTAGCTGACATCGTGCAGGCTGCACTGTTGCGCATGCCCAAGAAGGGCAACATCACCGGTACAGACCTGCTACTGTTGCAGGGACTGGTCTGCCTGCTCAAAGACAGTACGGCTCTTGTGGGCCACGCCCAGAAAGTAATTGAGGGCTACGGCCCGGCATTTGTGCTGGATGCCCTGTTGGCTGGTCCGGACGTTATCCACGAGCCGGACGGCCTTGCTGGACAGATGGATGGCTCCATGGATGGGAATATGGACGATGAACCCATCCTGCCTGAGATTCCCGTGGCTGACAGCGCTTTGCCGCATCCTGCCATCCCCAGCCTTGGTCTGTGGTGACGCCATGGTACGCACAAAAGACGTTCTCAACTGTCTGCCCCTGCTGGCGTCCATCCTTAGCGACCGCTATGGCGTGCAGGTACGTATTGGCGGCAAGGAAGCCTGCACCAACGGTAAAGTTATCCATCTGCCATCGTTGCCCATGGATTGTGAGCCGGAATTATTGGCTCTGGCCAAGGGGTTCACAGACCATGAGGCTGCCCATATACGGCACACAGATTTTAGCGTGCTGAAAGCGGCAAACCTTGATCCTGTGACCTTCAACCTGTTCAACTGCCTCGAAGATTGGCGTGTTGAAAAGAAGCTGTCGGGTATTTTTCCAGGTTGCCGGAGAAACCTAAACTGGTTGATACGACGATTCTTTGTAGAGCAAGCACAGCCAAGGGCCGGGGACGATTCCCCGGCCCTTGTTACTTTGGATTATGTGCTTCTGACGGTGCGGGCCTGGGATGTAGATGAAGTAAATCCGGCACGCCAAAACGCAGCGCGCATCATGGAGCAGCACTTCCCCAGTTTGAAAGAGGCTCTGGATGCTATCCTAGTGAAGGTCTACATTCATTGTCCAGATACGGCGGCAGCAGTCGCATACGCACGGCAAATCGCCCTGTGCATCCGGCAGTGGGAACCGCCTCAACCAACTGCAACCACCAAATGTACGGATAAAAACGGTCAGGGTGACATGCCCCCGCTGACAAAGGAGGACACCGATTCTGCCTCACAAATTGACCAGCAATCTGATCTGGTTCAACCGCCAAGGGCTTTTAGTGCTTTACCGCTTAAAGCCCTATTTCATGCGGAGGTACAAGACTTACCCCAGAATCTTGGGGAAATCATAGCGATTGAGCTTGCCAATAGCAGCGCAGAATCCGCTGGTGACGCACTGACCGTGGCCGTGGAAGGCACTCGACAAGCAGCACCCTTGCCAGCAGGGCAGAAGCTGCAAGCCCTTCAGACCAGCATTGCCCTGCGCACTCGCCTTCAGGGCTTTCTGCAGGCACAAACCCAAAGGCGTTGCAGTATCGGGCGTAGAGGGGCTCTGCACGCCAATTCGCTACACCGCCTGCAGGTCGGCAATGCTCGTGTTTTCCAAAAAGAGTCTGTGCAACTGGGCCTCAATACGGCTGTCCATGTCCTGCTGGACGTAAGCGGCAGCATGGCTGGCGCACCGATTAATCTTGCCAATCGGGCCTGTTTTGCTGCGGCAACCGCGCTGAGCCATATCCGTGGCGTGAACCCTGCAGTAACAGCTTTTCCCGCAGTCACGGAAACCAATTCAGTATTCCCCATCATGCAACACGGGCAGGCGGTGCCAGATTTGTTCGACCTTCGGGCTTCTGGAGGGACCCCCCTAGCGGGGGCCGTGTGGTGGGTTTTGCAAACCATGTTGCCCCTCAAAGAGCGGCGCAAGATAATTCTGGTTATCACTGATGGCATGCCAGATAACCAGTTGGCTGCAAACAATGCCATCGGGGTGGCGCAAAAACTTGGCCTTGAAGTTTATGGTCTTGGCATACGAGATGAACACATCATGCATCTGCTGCCGCACACAAGCAGGGTGGTCAACGATTTACCTGATCTGGTGCCAGCAATGTTTGCAATGCTGCAAACTGCATTGCTCAAGGGTTGTGCGGTATGATGGTCCCCCTCGATTTTAGCCCTAGGTGCCGGACGGGGTTATTCAGTTTCTTTGTGTTTAACAAAAAACGGCGCATCCCGCGCTGCTAAAAGTAGTGGAGGCTTCATGAATTATACTGGTTGGATTGCAGTTGCCATAGCTGTTTTGCAAATTGTCAAAGAAAGTATGGATGATTAGGCAGATAGGAGGTTGCTCTTATCTTTCGCAATATCACAACTAAATGGAGCCCTTATGAGTAAGACATGGGTATTTATCGGCGGAGCGCTAGCAGGGATAATCGGCGTATTCACTGCAGCGGCGGTGGCCGTAGAATTGGATAACAGGAAAGCCGGCCAAGAGATTGAAGACGAGCCGGAAAAATTGGAACTGCCCGAAGGAGGATAGAAGCAGGGGGCTACAGACAGAAACCTTATGGGAAGCGGGAATATTCTCGCTTCCCTGTCTTTAAACGATGAAATCGTTGATTACTCTCCAAAACAAGTTGGTATTTGAGGGTTTCAACATTTTTAAGGCAAAAAAACGAAATAGGTGATTTTTTTCTTGTATAAGGCTTGCTCAGTATCTGAGACGGATACATTTTACGATGTGTTTGCAGTTTGTTTGTCTTCGGCCTCTGTTAGGCAGCAGTTATGTGACTGTTATTGTAAGCCATAATTTATGAGAGAAATTAATTTGTCGTAGCATTCTTGCGGAGTAAATCTGCTTCCATAGCGACGTGCTGCGAGCGTTTCGTGCGTGTGGCCAAAGACTTGCTCAAATATGGGGGTGTGCATCATTTTTTTCTTGAAAAAGTCGCTGAATGTATGGCGCAAAGAATGAAATGTCTTTTTTCCTTCAATGCCTAGGCGACGAATAAACGGGCCAAAATCCTTGCTGATGATTTTGGCATACTGTTTTCTCTCCCCAAGAGCCTTGAGATCCGGGAACAAACGAACTCCAGCTTCTTTCATTTTTGCATGATACTGTAGAAAACCTAATTCTTGTAGGTGATTGTGTAATGGAATAATACGGCTTGCATTCGCTGTTTTAAGTTTTTTGTCTTCAAGACCGCTGTCATCCGGCCGGTTGTTTATGTCAACCACCCATAGGCCATCAATCTGATACACATCAGCACAATGCAGTTGACAAATTTCCTCAACTCGCATGCCTGTATACAAACCTATCCATGGAACCCAGTATTTCGAGGGGGTTGTGCTTGTTTTATATGATTCAAAACGACTGCTCTTGAAAATTTTCTTTAAGTCATCAAGGCTAAAGGCTTCTCGAGAGTCAATTTCTGAAATTTTTTCTTTTATTGTAAGCTTTGTGGCAAGATTTTTTTCTAAGTATCCCTCTGTTACAAGCCAATTAAACATCGCAGAAACATCAACAAGATATGTATTTATCGTTTTTTCTTGCAGTGTATGTTCATGATGCATGCCAACAATTTCTTGTATCGTTTTATCGCGTAAATCTTTGCGTTTTGTGAAATTAGGTGGAAGTTTCATGAGTAATTCGCGAAAGTTACGAAAATCATCACGAACATACATATCAATAGGCTTGTCAGTGATTGCTTTAATGAAAAGCTCAATATGTTTTTTCAGCTCAGGGGTATAACGTTCATTTTTTTTGCCATCTGAAACTTTAGTTTGCAGATAACTATCTAAAAATACTGAGAGTGTTTTAGTTTTTCTTCGTTCCAAGCGATCTTTTTTTGTTGGCGTGGCGATATATGCCGGTTCTATCGTCTTTGGGTATTGTTCATGCGGGAGTGATAACAGATGGTGTTCTTTTGAGTAGTCACTACTTAACCTTGCAAGAAGAGCATCATAGTATTGTACAGAAAATTTGCAGTATTCATTAACTATTTGAAGATAATTTTTCTCTGAAATTTCTTTTCGGTCAAAAAGAGTCAACGAAATAAGTTGCTCAAGAAAGTCGGATGCTGCCAGGCAGAGTAAAGGGGGGGAGTCAATGGCCGCACGGCACTGTTGCTGTATGGCCATGTATAAGAATTTTGTGCTTATCCCCATGTCTTTTGGGGTATGCATATCGAAAAGAGACTGTTTCAGCTCTCTGTTTTCTAACTGAGTGCGTGAGTCGGGGTTTTGCGCATCACTTTCTAGTGCGTAACGGAAATAGCCCGCAAGGCGCTTTTTGATGTCACCAAAAGAAAGTACGCAGTCGGCAGAGCTATTTTTTAAAAATATGGATAAGCGTTCCTGCGAGAATTCTGGTAGAGCCATGCAGGGGAACTGCATGTTTAAGGGGGCAGCAACTTCCTTCAGTGTGTAATCATGCCCATGGGCATTTAACCATGAGTGAAGGGCATGTACTGTCGTAGGATAATCGACCACCGGCTCCACAAAATCAGGAGTTTTGTTGTGTATGTAATCTCGTAATTTTGACATGTCATCAGGGCTAACCATCGCTTTCTCCTGAAAAAGCCTATGAATGGAGATCGTCGCAAGGGCTGATTTGCGTTTAGCTTCCTTAAGGCTGTCGGTATGAAGTGATAGCCGGATTTCTTTACAAGAACACCGGGATATGTGCCTTTGAGGAACCCTAAATCGAAAGTAATACGTTTTTTCACGCAAATAAAGATATGAAGGCAGGCGTTCTTTAACAGCCTTAAGCGGAGAGGCTTGTCGTGGGGATGGAGTGGGGGGAAGCTGATGTGAAATTGACGCTGACATAGCATTCTCTCGCACAGTTTTGTGGCACAGTTTGTGGCACAGGTTTGTGTGACAGTATGAGGCCTGTTGGCCATACTGGCGAGATTTGAAAATCAGCTTCTGAAAAACAAAGGAGGTTACAGCGTGTTACTGTAACCTCATGCTTTGTTTGCTTATTTATGGTGCCGAGGGCGGGACTCGAACCCGCACGAGAATCCTCACTACCCCCTCAAGATAGCGTGTCTACCAGTTCCACCACCTCGGCGCGAAAAAATGAATTAGCGCATTGTGCTGGTCTTGGCAAGCATTTTTTTAAAAAATTTGCCGGGGCTTGCGCTTACGGCTTGTTGCGAGTAACTTCAGGCGCTCACTGGAGACTGCCAATGGACGAAAGCGTACATAAATTTTTGCGCAGTACAGGCCCTGTACTGTGTGTGGATATCGGCAGCGGCACTCAGGACGCATTGCTGGCCCGTCCGGGCCTTGAGTGCGAAAACTGGCCGCGTTTCGTATTACCCTCGCCAGCCCGCATGGTCGCCCAGCGCATCCGCGAACTGACGCTGCTGCGGCGTGACCTGTGGCTGTATGGCGGCAATATGGGCGGCGGCTTCAGCCAGGCTGTCAAAGAACACCTGAGGGCCGGTTTCAAGGTGTGGTCTACTCCGGCGGCTTCGCGCGGCATCCACGATCGTGAGGATGTGGTGCGTGGCATGGGGGTGGAGTTTTGCACCGTCTGTCCTGAAGGCTGCGTTCCTGTTTTTCTGTCGGATTACGCCCCGGACTTCTGGGCCGGGCTGTTGCGCATGTCCGGTCTGCCGCAACCGCATATGGTGCTCGCGGCCGCTCAGGATCACGGCCATCATGTGGAGGGCAACCGGCTGGGCAGAATGCTCATGTGGAACCGGCTTCTTGCCGAGTCTGCCGATCCTGCATCCTGGATATATTCCACGCCGCCTCCGGCGCTTACGCGCTTGCAGCCCCTGCATGACAAAACCGGAGGCCCTGTGGCCGATACCGGGGCCAGCGCCCTGCTTGGCGCGCTGTGCGACAGCGAGGTTATGGACCGCAGCTTCCGCGAGGGCATAACCGTCATAAATGTGGGCAACGGTCATACTGTGGCGGCTCTTGTGTATAAAGGGCTGGTGCGCGGTATTTACGAGCACCACACGGGCATGCGCAGCCTGGAACAGTTGCTGGCGGATCTGGAACAGTTCCGCAAACACTGGCTGCCTGCCGAAGAAGTGCAGGCCACGGGCGGTCACGGCACGGCCTTTGGCCCGTACTGTGAAGAGGCCGGGGGCTACCTGCCTACCTTTATTACCGGTCCAAGGCGTGCCTTGCTGCAGGGCCACGGGCGCTTTTTGGCGCCGCACGGCGACATGATGCTGGCCGGCAGCCTGGGGCTGCTGTGGGGCTGGGCGCGCACGCATGCCGATTGATTTTCAGGCGCAGCCCGCCGCCTGATCCGGTCCGGGGGGATGGCCTCCGACAGTTTTGACAATGCTCCAGAAGGTGAGGAGAGGCATGGAAGTTTTTGACCCCGCGGAACTGTGGAGCCGGGAGCGCATTGAGGAAACCCAGCTTGTCCGGCTGAAAAATACGGTGGCTCAGGCCCGCAAATGCGACTTTTACCGGCAGCGCCTCGACGAGGCGGGCATCGGCCCGGATTCTTTGCGCAGCCTTGATGACTTGCGCCGCATTCCCTTCACCAGCAAGGAGGACCTGCGCACCCAGTATCCCACCGGCATGCTTTGCGTGCCTCAGGCCGAGATTGTGCGCATGCACTGTTCAAGCGGCACCACGGGGTCGCCCGTTGCCATCTGTCATACGCAAAACGACATTAATTCCTGGGCCGACCTTATGGCGCGCTGCATGCACATGGTGGGCGTGCGCCGTGAAGACGTGTTTCAGAACATGTCCGGTTACGGGTTGTTCACGGGCGGTCTGGGCATTCATTTCGGGGCCGAGCGTCTGGGCTGTCTGACCATCCCCGCAGGCGCGGGAAACTCGCGTCGCCAGATCAAGCTGGCTAAGGATTTTCGCACCACGGTGGCGCATATTCTGCCTTCCTATGCGCTTATCCTTGGCGAACATCTGCGTAATATGGGCGAAGACCCGCGTACATTCCCCCTGCGCATCGCTTTGGTGGGCGCAGAACCGTATACCGAAGAATTTCGTCGCCGTATCGAAGGTCTCTTCGATATGAAGGCGTACAACTCTTACGGCCTTTCCGAAATGAACGGGCCGGGCGTGGCTTTTGAATGCCTTGAGCAGAGCGGCATGCACCTTTGGGAAGACGCCTATATTCCTGAAATTGTGGATCCGGAAACAGGGCAGCCCGTACCTGATGGCGAAGTGGGCGAACTGGTCATGACCTGCCTCTGCCGCCAGGGTATGCCCATTCTGCGCTACCGCACCCGCGACCTTACCCGTTTTCTGCCCGGCGCATGCGGCTGCGGGCGCATGCACCGCCGTATGGACCGTATCCTCGGGCGCGCGGATGACATGTTTATCATCAAGGGCGTCAACATTTACCCCATGCAGATTGAGCAGGTCATCATGACCTTCCCCGAAGTGGGGCAGAGCTACCTGATTCTGCTGGAAAACGATGGCATCGGCGATGTCATGCGCGTGCAGGTGGAAGTGCGCGACGAATTTTTTGTGGAAGACATGCGCGTTCTCCAAAGCTTGCAAAAAAACATTGCCCAGCGCCTGCGTGATGAAATCCTCATCACACCCAGGGTTGAGCTTGTGCAGAGCAACAGTCTGCCGCGTACCGAAGGCAAGGCCGTTCGCCTGCAAGACATGCGTGCAAAAAAATAACCCGGACCCCGTATGGATTTTTTGCCCTTTCCCCTGGCCAGCCTGCTGGCGGGCGCCTTCATAACCCTGCTGGGTTTTGTACTTTTGCTCAACGTCTTTGGCCTGCCCGCCAACTGGGTTCTGCTGGGCCTCGTGGCCCTGTGGAAGATGGCGCACCCAGCCTCGGACGCCATGAACGTCTGGTTCTGGGTCATAATGATAGCTCTGGCGCTTGTGGGCGAAGCCCTGGAACTGGGCATGCAGATCGTCAAGGCCAAACGGTACGGCTCAAGTTCGTCAGGCACTTTTGCGGGCATGATCGGGGCCATTGCCGGGGCCATTTTGCTGGCGCCGCTGTTTTTTGGCCTCGGGGCGCTCATTGGCGCGGTGGCGGGCGCGTGGACCGGCTGTTTTGTAATGGAAATGCTCAAGGGCCGTCCCTTGGGCGAATCTCTGGATGCGGCCTTTGGGGCCATGGTAGGGCGCTTTTTAGGCACAGTGTGCAAGTGCGGCGTTGGCGGGGCCATGCTGGCTCTGGCGGCGAGCCGCATATGGCCCCAAATGCCGACGCAAACGCTGCCGGGTTCTTCCGATCCGCTGCAATTGGTGCTGGCCCTGGCCGGAGGCGTGTGCTGATATGACTTCCCTGCTTGACGGACTGGACATTGTTCTGGTCAAAACCCGTTTTCCTGAAAATATCGGCATGGCAGCGCGGGCCTGTGTGAACATGGGCTGCTCGTCGCTGCACCTTGTGGACCCCGAACGGTGGGACAAAGAAAAGGCCCGACCCCTTGCCACGCCCAAAGGACAGGACCTGCTGGACGGCATAAAGGTGCATGCTGATCTGCCGGCGGCCGTGGCTCCTGTCACTCTGGTGGTGGGAACCACCGCGCGGGTGGGGGGCTGGCGTCAGTCCCTGCTTTCGCCCGGCCGGGCCGCTGCGGATGTGGCAGAAGCTCTGGCGCGCGGCGAAAGGGTGGCCCTTGTTTTTGGCCCGGAAGACAGGGGCCTGAACAATGAGGAAATAACCCATTGCCATAAGCTTGTGACCATACCGACCGATCCTGCGGCCAGTTCGCTCAACCTTGCGCAGGCCGTACTGCTGCTTTTGTATGAATGTGCCGGTGCCGTGCGCAAGCGGCCCAAAGTCGATACCCAAAATACAGAAGAAGCCCACCCCGGCGGAGCCAGGCAGGTGACGGCGGCAGAGCAGGAACGCCTGATGGAATCCCTCAAGGACATGCTCTTGCGCCTTGATTATCTGCACGGCGATAATCCCGACTATTTTATCATGCCCTGGCGGCGGCTTTTTACCAGGGCCGGCTTGCGGCGGCACGAGTATGATGCCTTGATGGGCCTGTGCCGTCAGGTGCGCCACAAAATGGGCTGATCCTGCCCGGTTTTCCTGTTCACTGTTTTGCCCGCCGACACAACGTCGGCGGGCTTTTTTTTTGCTGAAGCAGGGCGTACCCGCAGGGCGCTGCTGCAAAGCGCCCCACCGGCATGCCATGCTCGGCGCTGGCGGAGCAGCGCATGCTGCCAGCGCCGCCGTAATTCCTGTGGTTTGCCGGGCCTTGCCTTGAGTCGATATTTCATGGAGTTGCGTAAGTGCGGCCATATTTCTGTTCGTTTTTTTATCTATCCTTTTGACTCCGGCAATAATGCAATTTATAGTCTTGTCTAAACAATTATCTCCACCAGACGATATGATGTTAAAAGGCACCACATATCAGGATGATTTATGATACCTGACAATTTTTGTCTTGTTTCTGATGTTGTTACGTGCTTTTTGCACATATATTAATAAGGAGCCGCCTTTGTAACAATCTTTACTCTGCAGCGTGTATCTCCAGCGTGTTTTTATAGAGGCAACGAACATACTTTCAAGATGCCGTAAGCATGAGGAGTGGCAGATGCGTTTGAGCCTTACCCACAAATATGTCGGATCTTTGTTTGCAGCTCTCATTACCTGTTGTGCCGTTGTTTTGTTTGTATCCATCTACTATATGAAAAAGCCGATGGATGAAGAATTGCGCAACAGCATACACCGCATGCAGAATATCGTTCACTCCGCCAATGAGATGACCATACAGCGCTTTGCCCAAAATGCCGCCTTTATTGCCGCCAATGAGCGGCTGGCCCGGGCCATGGCCTATAAGGATCATGATGAGGTTTTTACCCTTGCTGAAAAGGCCATGAAAATGGCCGGATCAGACTTTATGTCTGTAACGGACGCCCAGGGTATCGTTATTGCGCGGGGGCATTCCAAGAGCAAATACGGCGACAGCATTGCCAAGCAGGAAACCGTTGCCAAGGCCATGCAGGGCGTTCCGGCTCAGGCTGTGGTGACCGGGCCGCTCAATCCTTTCACGCTACGCGCATCGCAGCCTGTTTTTTACGAAGGGCAGCTGGCGGGAACCATATCTATCGGCGTTTCGCTTACCACTCCTGACTATCTGGACTGGCTCAGCCAGCTTGCCGGGGCTGCGGTCACCATTTTTAAGGGCGATACGCGCATCATGACGACCATTGTGTCTGACAACAAGCGTGCCGTGGGTACAAAGCTTGAAGCGCCGAACGTCATTGATGCCGTGCTTGAGCGCGGCGAAACGGTTTTTGTGCAAAACACCATTCTTGGTGTTCCCTATCAGTCAGCGTACTGGCCGGTGAAGGCCGCCGATGGAAAGATTGTGGGCATGTGGTTTACGGGGGCGCCCATAGGCGAACTGAAAAAACTTGAAAATGAGGCTGTTGTCACTGCCGTTTCCGTGGCCGCCGCCCTGCTGCTGGTACAGCTGGGCATTTCGGTGATTGTTGGCCTGCGCGTAAGCGCGCCGGTACGCAAGATAACCAGGTATGCCCTTGATGTGGCCGATGGCAAGCAGGACAGCGTACTGACGGTGCGCGGCTCGGACGACATGGGCATGCTGGCCGATGCCTTGCGCCATATGGAAAAAAACTTGCGTACGCTGGTGTTTGAGGCGGCGGAAAAAGCCCGAGAAGCCGAAAGGTGCGGCGAAGAGTGCAAGGTCGCCATGAATGAGGCAGAGCAGGCCAAGACACGGGCGGAACAGGCCCGGTGCGACGGCATGTCAAGCGCTGCGGCGCGCATTGAAGAAGTTGCCGTCAGACTTGGCAATTCGGTTTCAGACATTGCCGAGCAGGTGGAAAATACCGATCTTGCCCTGAACCGGGCTGTGGAGCGGCTTGCCGAAATAGCCTCGGCCATGGAAGAAATGAATTCCACGGTGACTGCTGTTGCCCACAATGCGGGCGGCGCTGCGGACATTTCAGATGCGGCGCGCAAGCTGGCAGAAGCCGGTTCCGGCGTGGTTTCGCAGGCCGTATCCAGCATTCAGCAGGTGCAGCAGCAGTCGATGGGCCTCAAGGGCGGCATGACCCAGCTTGACGAGCACGCCAGGGCCATCAGCCGCATTATGAGCGTTATTTCGGATATTGCCGACCAGACCAACCTGCTGGCGCTCAATGCGGCCATTGAGGCGGCCCGTGCAGGCGATGCAGGGCGAGGATTTGCCGTTGTGGCTGACGAGGTACGTAAACTGGCGGAAAAAACCATGACATCCACCACAGATGTGGGCGATGCCATCCGGGCCATTCAGTCCAGCGCGGCGCAAAGCATCCAGCAGGTTGATGACGCCGTGGACAATATCTCTGTTGCCACGGAATATTCCAATAAATCCGGCCAGTCGCTGCAAGAGATCGTGGGCATGGTGGACAAGACCGCAAACGAAGTGCGCGCGATCGCCACGGCCAGCGAGCAGCAGTCTGCCGTAAGCGACGAGATCAACAAGTCCATCAGTGATGTAAACTATCTGACCAGCAATACGTCGGAATCCATGAAGGTGGCCCTGCGTGAGCTTGATGAACTGCGCCGGCAGACGCAGAGTCTTATGGACCTGGTGGAAAACCTGAAAAAATCCTGACCGTCTCTCTGAGACTGGCGCGATACAGTAAGGCCGCGATTCCTTTTCGGGGAGTCGCGGCCTTTGCTGTGCTCTGCAGACATGGTTGCAAACGGCTTTTATGTCATGAAGATATATATTTTTAGTTCGTTACCGTGAAAGGACGGCAGTTTTGAAATGCTCAGCCTCGCTGGGATCGCCTGCTTTGCAGGCGGCAGGGCAGTTTGCGAAGCTGCACCAAAGTTTCGGAAGGGCAGGGGGCAAAGACCGTCCGGCCGGATGCACCGGGCAACGGCGGTGCGGTGCAAGGGCAGCGGCGTTAAGATGTCGGCTTGCTCTTCAGTAACGGGCTGGCGAACTGTAGCACTGCACCGCGCCGGGCATGACCGGCTGTGGATCGTAGGACTGCAAAAAAACATCCATCATAAATTTTTTTTCACAAAATGGAAAAAATTTATCATTTTATTTAATATTATCAAAAAGTTAAATGTTATTTTTATGTCGGATATTTGCTGTATAAAGACTGTGGCTATTTTTGACTAAATCTTTTAGTATATTGTATTTATTAATAGAAGTTTACTTAAGAATGTATACGGATTGGCTGCTGTGAAATCTTGGTTTGCTTTCTGCTCTATTTATTTTTAAGTTCGTGCCGAAGAATATAGTAATGCTGAATATGCCCGCCTTGTTGTTGATAAAATCAATGGCGGTTTTTTGAGATGTGTGGATAGGCAGCGTGAAGGCTCTGGCCGTTACGGCGAACTTTACCCTTTTTGTAAAACAATGCTTTGCCTTACGGCAACTTGCAGTGTTTTATGAATAATATATATTTTCATTGCTGTCCGGCTAAGGGGTAACAAAAAAGTCCAAAATCTCAGCAGTATGTGGTATAAGAAGTTACCACAACAACTTGCCACACAAGGAGATTTTGGACTTGAGCCATCATACTACACTCTTCTCTCAACTGCTATCCCTGATACCGGGACATGTTTTTGAAAAACTCGAACGCAAGCACAAAACTGGCCGCTCTTCACGCCAATTTGGATTCAAGGAGCAATTCACCGTCATGGCCTTTATCCAACTCGCTGCAAGGCGCTCTTTACGCGATGGGCTTCGCGCCTTGGAGGCGGCCAAGAGACGGCTGTATCACCTCGGCTTGAAATCAGTAGCGCGTTCCACGGTTGCCGATGCCAACAATTCAAGGCCTGTGGAATTTTTCAAAGACCTGTTCGCTGAAATGTATGGCCTGTGCCATCTTCGTGCGCCTCGTCACAAATTCCGCTTCAAGTGCAAGCTGTACAGCATGGACGCCACCACCATCAGCCTATGCCTGTCCATCTTTCCCTGGGCGTCGTTCCGGCGG
>NZ_JBAIYR010000003.1:0-33294 GCF_036763145.1 Desulfovibrio sp. 1188_IL3213
GAGCGGCGCTCACAGCATCACCGGCCTGTGCGGCAGGAGTGCCAGCCACGGTAATGGTAACCAGCGTTCCCATAAACAGGGCAGTGCGGGTATATGTTTCTCCACTGTCGCGCGTTTGCGCCGATGCAGCGGCAGGCGCAAGGCTAAGCAGCGGGGCGGCCCCAAGCATGCCCGCGCCCAAAAGCGCGAAACGAAGAAAATGACGGCGGCTCGAAAAGCTGGACATTATTGCCTCCACTCAGGCCCCAGGCTGTGCCTGGGAGACGTTCTGATCGGGTACGGGAGCCGCAAGGGGCGTGTTTGCCTGCGTATTACAGCCAGATTGGCCGCATTCTGCGGTTTGAACCGGCCGGGTGTATCTGAAAATGTGTCTGGGGCAGGAGGCTACGCACGCCTCCTGGCAGGCTGGCCCATAGGACAGGCAGAGCAGATGATCGATTTCAATGCGGTCATCGACCATGCTCACCGCCTTGGCCGGGCAGGCTTTCACGCACTTGAGGCATTTGATGCAGCCGACTTTGCATACATCGGAAACCGCGCGGAGTTTTTCGCGGGTATTGCAGTAGACTGCAACTCTGGCCCGCAAGGGGGTCATTTCCAGAACGCCACGCGGACACACATTCACACAGGTGGCGCAGCCAGTGCATTTGTCCTGATCGACCTCCACAAGACCGTTGACAATGCGCATGGCATTGAACGGACAGGCCTGCACACAGTCGCCGTATCCTATGCAGGAAAAGGCGCAGCAGTCCGTGCCGCCCCGCATGAGTGAAGCTGCGGCGCATGAGGGCAACCCCTGATATTCATAGCGGGCGCCAACCTGCCCAGCCTGCTTGTCGCAGCGGCGCAGGGCGTACAGCGGCTCGGCTTCGGCTACGGTTTTACCGGTGAGTTCGCCCACGGCAATGCTTACTTCAGGTCCGCCGGCACAGCATTTGTTTGCTGCGATGTTGGGATCGTTGAGCACTGCAACGGCGTATCCTTCACAACCGGCAAAACCGCATCCGCCACAGTTTGCTCCCGGCAGGGCTTCCATCACGGCTTCGACACGCGGATCTTCCTTTACATAGAAAACCCGCGAGGCCACGGCCAGAATGATGGAGGCCGCAAGGCCCAAGGCAAAGAGGGTCAAAATTGATACAAAGACCATAGTTCCGTCCCCGTCTAACGTAGCTGCCGTACAGCAGAATTGACCGATCAGCCGCAAGAGCGCACCAATGCCCTGTCAGGGGCAGGCTGTGCGCTGGCCGCCCTTTACCCCATCCCCTTAAAGCCCATGAAAGCCAGTGACATAAGTCCCGCCATGACAAGAGCCAGGGGCGTGCCTGCCATGGCTTTGGGCAGACGGCAGGTATCCAGTCTTTCGCGAATGGCTGCCATGAGCAGCAATGCCAGAGTGAAACCAAGACCGTAAGCCAGGGCCCATACCAGAGACTCCATGAGGCCATAGCCTTCACGCTGCACCAGAATGGCTACACCCATTACCGCGCAGTTGGTGGTAATGAGCGGCAGAAAAATGCCCAGGGCGGCGTAAAGCGGTGGCACGATCTTTTTGAGAAACATTTCGACAAACTGCACCAATGCTGCAATGACCACGATAAATACGATTGTCTGCAGATATCCCAGCCCGTAAGGGTCGAGCACATATTTCTGCATGAGCCAGGTACAAAGCGTGGCGGCAATGGTAACAAAAATCACCGCGCCGCCCATGCCGAGAGCCACGCCTTTTTCTTTGGAACAGCCCACATACGGGCAGTTGCCGAGATACTGGGCCAATACGATATTGTTGACAAAAATGGCCGAGATAAAGATGGCGAAAATATCCATGCGCTATCCTTGTGCCTTTAGAGCGGTTTCGCTTTGAGATCGCGTCTGCCTGGGGCAGTCTCGCTGTTCCTGCGGTTGCCGTGGCCGCACTGCCGGGTATTTTTCTCCAGTGCGCTTTCAGCAGTACAAAATCGATACATTTCGATCTGTTATCGGGCATCTTCGCGCCGTTCCAGTGAACAGCACCCGCAGGAGCCGCAGCCGCCCTGCGGCGCAGGCACAGCTTTGCCCTTGCCGGCTTTCCAGTAGTTGTACATGTTCATGGCCGCCAGTATGAGACCGAGGCAGATGAAGGCTCCCGGGGCTTGGATCATGATGCGCATGGGCTCAAAGCCTTCCCACATGACGCCATGTCCAAACCATGTGCCGTTGCCGAAAATTTCCCGCAATGAGCCGAGAAAGGTCAGCGACAGGGTAAAGCCCAGTCCCATGCCAAGGCCATCGGCAATGGACGCGGCCACGCCGTTTTTGGCCGCAAAGGCTTCGGCCCGGCCGAGAATTATGCAGTTGACCACGATAAGCGGCACAAAGATGCCGAGGCGCTGGTACAACGGGTAGGCATATGCCTGCATGAGCAGTTCCACCGCGACCACCAGCGAAGCGGCAATGACTATAAAACAGGCGATGCGCACTGTTTTGGGAATAATGCTGCGCACCATGGAAATGAGCATGTTGGAAAGCACGAGCACAAAAATGACGGCCACGCCCATGCCAAGACCGTTGTCGGCAGAGTTGGTCACAGCCAGGGTGGGGCAAAGCCCCAGCACCAGACGAAACGGCGGCAGTTCCTTCCAAAGCCCTTTGGTAAATTCTTGCAGTATGCTCATGGAGGCTCCATGCGTATGCCAGCGGCTATTTAGCCCAGGCTTTGAAAATTTCAGGCTTCAGGCCCATGTAGGCTTGGGCTGCTTTGTTCACAGCCTCCACTGATCCGGCAGAGGAAATGGTTGCGCCTGAAACGGCATCGATTTTTCCGCCCTGATTTTTGAGGCTCACCGGAGCGGCCGCATTCATGAACTGGGTGGTGAAGCCCGGATCTGCCACGCGCATGCCCAGCCCCGGAGTTTCTTTCATGGTTGTCATGCCCACGCCCGCAAGGGTGTCGTCAGAGGTATTGAAGCCAACCATGACACCAATGGGGCCGCCGTAACCCTTGCCAAAATTCTCCAGCGCAACGCCCACAAGCTTGCCGCCCTTCATGATCGGAAAAACCGTCACCTTTTCTCCACTGGCAAGGGTAAAGCCGCGCCTGTCGGCAATGGGCGAATTTTCAGCCTGGGTAAAGACCCTCTTGAGCGCAGGTCCCTGCACGTAGGTCAGTTCCTGTTCCTCAATGGCCGTGGCGGTGATCATTTTAAGATAGGAAAGGGCAAAGCCCGAAAGCCCGCAAAGAACAGACAGCACGACCACCATGCGTACTATGGCTATCATGAGCGGCTACCTCCGAAAGGTCTGGGGCGTATCATGTCCAGATAAGGGGTCAGCATGTTTGACAGAAGAATGGCGAAAGGAACGCCATCGATCCAGACGCCGTACTTGCGGATGATCATGACCAGCAGCCCCCCCGTAAGGCCGTAGAGAAACATGGGCAGCGGACGCAGGGGAGTGGTACCCATTTCGGTAGCCATGAAAAAACCGCCAAGCATGACCGACCCGGTACACAGGTGGAAAAAGGCGGAAGCATTATGCGCTGGATCCGACATATGAAAAAATGCAGCCAGCGCGGCAACGCCTAGGAAAAATCCCAGGCTGATCTGCCAGCGCACCGTGCCGGTGGCGCAAAGGAAAGAGCCGCCCACAAAAAGGCCAAGCGCCTGACCCGCGCCCAGACCGTTGATCTGTTTGCCCATAATCAGGTCCAGCAGGGGAATGGCGTCGGCACCGGCAGCGCCGAAAAATTTCAGGCGCACCAGGGGGTCAACAAAGTCCGTGCTGAGCTGTACGGCGTTGGGATCCATAAGTATGGGAAAGGACACCGCCAGAACGGCCCAGCCCACAAGCGGCGTGCTGACAGGGTTGGCCCCAAGGCCGCCGAAAGCCATTTTGCCCAGGGTGACGCAGATAACCGCCCCAAGAATGACAAGCCACCAGGGCGCATCGGCGGGCAACAGAAATGCGAAAATGAGTCCCGCGTATACGGCGGTAAAATCGTCTACTTCTATCTGCCGGCCCATGATTTTTTCGCACAGGGCTTCGGCGACCACACACGCGGCGATGCTGAGAGACATGACCCGAAGGGCGGGCAATCCCCAGTTCCAGACAGCCATGGCCGCAGCCGGCAAACAGCAGAGAATGGTGAAAAGGCTGTACTTGCGAATGGTGCGTCCGCAGTGCCAGAAAGACGGAACGCTCATGGCAAGCAGAACAGAGCCTGATGAAGCAGATGACATCAGTTGCCTCCCCGCTGCTCACGGGCAGCCCTGTTATTGGTTCCGGCTTCGGCTGAAGCCTCGGCGTTGTCGGCGGCGATCATGCCCAGAGCCTCATCGGCAGCCAGGGCCTTTCCCCTGGCTGCCGCGGCTTCCGCCAGTTTGAACTTGGACAGGCGGATGTATTGCAGAACCGGCCTGCGGGCGATGCAGACGTAACCGCACAGGCCGCACTCAAGACAGGAGCCGATATGCTCGTCCAGGTTGCGCTCGTGCAGGGCAAATTCGGCATTGCGGCTCAAGATGCTCGGACTGAGCCTGGCAGGGCAGATCAGCACACAGGCACCACAGTTCACACAGGGGCTGTGGCCTTTCATGGGAGGGATGGTACCCGCCTCGACAACAAAAACGCCTGTTGAGCCGCGGGTAACGCTGCGATCAAGCTTTTCAAGGCTTTCACCCCGCAGGGGGCCGCCACGGACAAGGGTGTCCCCATTGTGCAGGGTGATGTGAGAAAATTCGAGCAGTTGGCCGATCAGGCTGCCGTCTTTAACGATGTAGTTGCCTGAATACTCGCAGTTGCCGATGGTGACCACGCTTTCCACAAGGGGCAGACAGGTTCGGGCCACCCGCCCCAGACTCCAGACATTGTGCAGGCCGACAATGCCTACGCCTTCAGGGTTTTCCTGCCCGGTTACGGCCTTGATGACAAGGGCGTTGACACTGGCCGGATACTGCGAAGGCACATGCGCCACTTCAATATCGCTGTGATGCAGCCGCATTTCTTTGGGAACCGCCAGCAGAATGCGCTTTGCGGGCGAGAGGCGGCGCAGCAGGGCAAGGCCATCGCGCAGGGTTTCCTGATGTGCCAGCAGCATGGGTTCGGCCCAGGTTACGCCGGGGTCGGGATTCAGACCGTTGATAATAAGCGTGTCGCAGTGTTGTCCCAGAGATTTGGTATTCAGGCCCAGGCTTTTGAGCAATGGCCGCAATTCCTCACCCCGCTGCGGCGCGGAGAGCAGGTCTGTTTTCTGCACGGTTTCGGCGGCCTGACGCAGATCTTCATCCGGTTCAATGGCGTCAATAAAGATGCTGCTTTGGCTTACTTCGCTGATCTTGCCGTAAATTGGCGAGAATACGTCCCCTTTCAGGGGTGAAGAATGTTCGGCCAAAAGTTTGTAAGGATAGACAAGCGCTTTTTTTGTAACGCCATCAGCCAGTTTGCAATTTTCACGATTGAGCCGCACCCTGTCCGGCTGCGGTCCGGGGCTGAAACGCTGGGTCACCCCGTAAAGCAGGTGAAACCGGGGGTCGTTGATTACCTGAAAAAGTTCTTTCATCCCCGCCTCACTTGCCAGTATGGCACTGGCCGCATTGTTGCTTGTGGAAAGGTCCTTTGCCAAGCTTTTCATGGCAGCCCATGCATTGCTTGTGGAAGGCGTCCATAGCTCCGGGAATGAGCTTTTCAGCAGTGACCCCGTGGCATACGGCACAGTTGGTTTGCAGGGGGTTCAGCTTGACCAGGCCTGTTTTGGGCAGCATGTCGCGTACAGCCTTCATGCTGTGACAGTTGGCGCAGCCCTTGGGCTTGTCTGCAAACATGTCTTCATGACAGGTGATGCATTTGGCGTGTACGGCATCGGCCAGATTGGGGGGGGTGCCCTTTTCGGCGGGCTTGCCGCCCGGAACGCCGGACGAGTGGCAGTCGGCGCAATTTTGCGGTTCAGGCTCTATGTCGGTATTTTTGTGGTGGCATTCCCGGCAGTCGAGGCCCAGCTCTTCATAGTGTCGTTCGTGGCCCCATTTCTTGACGCCCACTTCGTAGTGATGGCAGGTGGCACATGCGGCATTGTCGTTGAACTGCGCCACGTGTTTTTTGCGGAAAGACTCATTGAAGTCCACGCCATGACAGGATTTACATGCCTGCACTTCCAGGCGCTTTTCCGGGCTTTCGTGATGGCATGTCTCGCATGGCACATTATAGGCGTAGGCATGGTCAGCATGCTGAAAAACCACAGCGCCGCCGGTATTCTGCAGCAGAATACGTTTTGGCACGGCTTCCTTGTCTGTCGGCAGCAAATATCCCAGCGCGGCAATTCCGGCCAGAATGCACGTCAAAACGGCAACTGCAAAATAACGTTTTTGCAACGCAGCCCCCCAGATATGGCGAACATTAACAACGCAACCGAACCGGACAATACCGGATCGACAGTTTGAGACACAGGCATTGTTGTGATTTATAACAGCATTAAAAGGTGTTGTGAAGCGGGTATTACATTTTTTCTTTGGTGATATTTTTCACAGTACGTTTGCGTGTGGACGGATAGGCAGTGGAACATGTCGATTTTATAGAAGATAGTCAATTATCGCCTTTTTTTGACTTGAAGTTCAAACAGCGAAACAGGCATTCTCCTGAAAAACTGTTGCTCCAAAAACAAGATCTGACAGCAGAAAGGGGCGGGCAGGTGTTCTCTTGGCCATCTGTCTTTGTCAGGATTGAGGGCGCAGACGGGCGCATTCGTCAATCAGGCGCAACAATTCCTCATCCTGCGGATTTTCCTTCAGCCCATTGCGCGCGTGGCCCATTGCGCGCACGTATTCCCCGGCGTCCATCATGGCTTTGGCCATGACGGTAAAAATAGCCTGCTCATCCTTGTAAAACTTTATGGCTTCGTTAAAGCAGGCATCCGCATCTGAAGGTCGGCCTTCTTCAAGAAATTTTTTCCCATCCTTGATCCAGCGGTCAATGTTGAGCTTGCGCTGCAAGGTGGTTTCATAATCTTCCTGTTCGTCGTGATCCTTGAATGCCTTATACGTTTTGGCAAAAATCTGAAGCAGATCTTTTTCGTTGCCGGGCTGGTAGGTCACGTTGGGAGGGAGGTGGTCCACAAGGCCGGGGTCAGAGGCCAGGGCGTTCACTGTTGTACGGATGTCGCCCCGCAGATCGGTGGGGGCGGTCTGGCCGCCCAGTTCCCTCAAGGCCGAGATGGTCAGATAAAGAGCGCGCAAAAGATCGCGCCGCATGCAGCTGGCCTTTGCCCGGCCCAGATCTTCACGTATTTTGCGTATATTCATGACTGCCTCGTTTGGTCAAATAGTGTCCGATATTTCAGAGGGATATTCGTTAACATTGCCCTGACGGCCGCGTGAGCAGGCGTTTGCTGCGCAGGTGCAAGCGTGGTCCATTGCCGCTGCAATCACCGCTGCGAGCCTCGTAAAAACTTTGCGAACATACATTTTAAAGCTTAACATTACGTGTTCTGAAGGCGGTAGTGCGGCCTTTGAAAAGCTGTGGTCACAGATAGGACTGTGCCATGCATGTCTGCCTGATGGTAGAGAATAAAAGACAGTACCGTCAAGAGGTTGCGCCAGGGGCTTTGGGGCATGACATTGACGGCACGGCTTGCGGCTTGTTATTGTCGCGAGGTTGGCAAAATGTATGTTCCGGGTATCGGGGCAAAGCAGGCAGCCTGGGAACACGGCCCCTTGCTGGCGGAACGGTATTTCAACAACAAACTGTTTCAAAGAAAAAGGAAAAGTATGGCGCGCGTTCTTTATGGCATTCACGGCACGGGACACGGCCATGCCATGCGCGGCCTGACCATTGCCCGTCGTCTGGGCAGACACGAGTTTCTTTTTGTGGCGGATGATGATGCGCCCAAAATTCTTGAGCCGGAATTTGCGGTGCGCCGTCTGCCCAACCTGGGTACGGTGTTCAAAAACTATAAGGTGGATATGGCTGCCACCATTAAAAAAGCCATACCGCTGCTTTGGCACAGGCAGCGGTACACCGAACAGGTTTCGCGCCTTATTGACGAGTTCAAGCCAGATGTCTGCATGACGGATCTGGAGTACTTCGTGCCGCGCGCGGCGGAACGGGCCGGGCTGCCCTGCCTGACTCTGGACCACCAGCATATTATTACCTGCTGCCGCCACAACCTGCCGCCCGATATGTGGTGGGACAGTTTTGTGCAGGGACTGACCCCGCGCTATCTGTTTCGCCCCACCGGGGAAAACCTTATTATCTCCTTTTACGCGCCGCCGGTATTGCCCCAGTACAAGGCGCGCGTGGCGCCTCCCATTTTGCGCGACAGCGTACTGGCCCTGAACCCGCGCGATGACGGGCATGTGCTTGTGTATCAAAGCAATTCCACACACCGCAAGCTGGTGGATTTTCTGCGTGCGTCCACCAGAAAGACTTGTTATGTCTTCGGTTATGACCGCACGGAAGGGCAGGAGGGAAATGTCATCTTCATGCGCAAGAGCGAAGAGGGCTTTCTGCGTCTGCTTGAAGGCTGCTCTTACGTGATCCAGGGGGGCGGACACACCCTCATGGGCGAAGCCCTTTACCTTGGAAAGCCCATTTTGACCGTGCCGTTAAAGGCCATGGTGGAGCAGCGTTTCAATGCGCTGTATATTGAGCGGCTCGGCTATGGAATGCAGGCTGACATGCTCACTCTTGAACCTGATCTGCTGCGGCGTTTCGAAGCCAATCTGCCCGCGTACAAGCAGGCCATTGCCTCTGGGAACTTTTGCGGCAATGAAACCGTTTTCGGACTGGTGGACCACTTTATCAGGCACGGCTTTTTGCCCGATACGGGTAGTCCCGCAGTGGAAGAGTAAAAAACAGGTATCTGGAAAGCAGGGCAGACAAGCCCCCCCCCGCAGCGGACTTTGTTCGTATGCGTTGCCCGCGCGGCGGGCAACGATGTTTCAGGCGTTGGATCTGTAAAGTTAAAGGTTGCCATCAGGACAGGCGTAGGCCCGTTCCGATGGCAACCTTTTTTATTGGGCAAGGCCGATGCTTTTTCTGCTTTTTTACTCCGCAGCTTCCACAAAGTGGATTTTTACCACAAGCACCTCGGGGCGCGCAGTGTTGCGCATGGGCGGCCCCCAAGCCCCCGTGCCTGCGGACACAAGGGAATACATGCCCTTTTTGCTCAAGAGGCCGTGAGGATTTTCGTACATGTTTTCCACCACCCAGTGGAAAGGCCAGAGCTGCCCATAGTGAGTATGCCCTGAAATTTCCAGTACAGCGCCTGCCGTACGGGCTTCATCCAGAAAATATGGCTGGTGATCCAGCACCGCCAGCGGGAGCTTTTTGTATTCGGGCGGCAAGTCGGCCAATATCTCCGGCAGGCTTTTGCGCGGGCTGCCGGTAAAGGCCGGTTTGCTTCTATCGTCCCTGCCGGCCAGCACCAGCACGTCATCAAGAACATGCCACTGGTCGCGTAATACCTGCATTCCGCTGCGCTGCAGGATGTCCAGGCTGTTTTTTATGGGTCCGGATATGTACTCGTGGTTTCCGAGTACAGCCCAATGGCCGAGGCGCGGCTGCACACGGGTCAGCGCTGCGGCCACGGCTTCCACATCCAGCAGGATGTGGTCGTCGAGCATGTCTCCCAGATACAGAACGGCATCCGGTTTGTAAGGGGCCAGCATATCCATGGCGCGCACCAGGCGCGGGGCTGTGACGATGCGGCCCAAGTGCATGTCTGCCAGTACGCCCAGAGTCAGGGGCGTGTTTTTGTAGGCAGGGGGGATGGCGTCGGTTGTTTTTATTGTAAGGTCATAGTGCCGCACAGCGGGATAGGCCGCGTTAAGCCAGCTTGCGCAGCCAACGGCAAGAGGCAGACCCACCACCAGCAGCACCGCGCCCCAGCGAGGAACGCCGGCTGCTGGCGGGTCAAGCCACAGGCGGCTTGCCAGGCCCCAGGCATCCATGAGCAGCACCAGCAAAAAGACGTAGAAAACCATACCGAGCCAGAAAGCGCCGGCCCGCAGCAGCCAGACCTGAGCCAGGGATTCATCGCCCAGCTTGTAGAGCAGGGGAAAGGACAGGCCAAGTGTGGCTACCGTCAGGCACAGAAGCGGACGCAGCCAGCCCGTATGGGGAAGCGCGCGCCACAGCCACCAGATGATCCAGCCGTTGATAAAGGCCAGGCCAAAGCCCGTAATGACAAAAAATCTCACCATGAGTAAATCGACCTTATGAAGCCCAGGCGGCAAGGGCTTTATCCAGGTCGGGACCGGGAGAGACCTTGAGGGCATTGTCCAGATGCAGGTGGCAGACATGTCCTTCAAGGCATATCTGGGCATGTGTTTCCACCGAGCCGGGGTGGCTTTCAAGAATATTGCGCAAGGCCAGCAGGTCTTGGCGCCCCATGCGGTGGGGGGGAATCTGTACGCATACCGGCGTGTCATTCAGCCCGCAGCATTCGGCCATCAGCAGCAGGCTCTGGCCCAGCAGCTTGATCTCACGCGGGGCTTCTTCTCCCTCATCGTCAGTGTCGCGATTGTCGCCCGGTTCTTTGTCCAGGCGGGCAGTCAGGCAAAGGGGCTGTTCCGAGTGCAGCATCTGGCGGATTTCGGCATAGCTGCGTGGAAAAAAGGTTACCTCGGCATGACCGGTAAGGTCTTCGACCGCGGCAAAGGCCATGCGCTCTCCCTTGCTTTTGGTAATAACCTCCCGCACGCTGGTCACAAGCACGGCACAGCGCACTTCCGCCCCCGGGAACATGTCTCGCGCGTCTTCAAGCGTGGTGAGGCCCAGACGGCGTATCTCGCGCAGGTAGGGTTGCAAGGGGTGGCTCGTAAGGAAAAAGCCCAGGGCTTCCTTTTCCGCGCGCAGTTTGTCCTCGTCAGCCATTTCGGGAGTGTCGGCCTCCGGGCAGTCTATGCCTATGCCCGGTTGAGGAGCGCTTTCTGCCACAGGGGCCATAGCCAGCAAGGAGACCTGGTTGGAATTCTTGTCTTTGGCTTTCTTCTGAGCGCGGGCCACCACCAGATCCAGAGAGGCCAGCATGGCGGCCCGGGACACGCCAAAGCAGTCACAGGCTCCGCCTTTTATCAGGGATTCCAGCACGCGTTTGGTAACCTTGCGCAGATTTACCCGGCAGCACAGATCAAAAAGCGAGGTAAATTCTTCTTCCTGCTGGCGGGCTTCTATTATTTCCCGGATGGCTTCATCGCCCACGTTTTTGATACCGCCAAGGCCGAAAACAACCTTGCCGTCATGAGCTGAAAATTCGCGCTGACTGCGGTTTACCGAGGGCTGAACCACGTCGATGCCCATATCCTTGCAGCAGGAGACGTACTTGAGCAGCTTGTCCTGGTTGCCCATTTCAGAAGTGAGCAGGGCGGCCATGAATTCGACCTTGTAGTGAACCTTCAGGTACGCCGTGTAGTAGGAAATGAGCGCGTAGGCGGCGGAATGGGACTTGTTGAAGCCGTATTCCGCAAATTTTTCCATCAAGTCGAATATTTCGTTGGCTTTTTCTTCGCTGATATTATTTTTTTGAGCTCCGGCCACAAAGGTGACGCGCTCTTTTGCCATGGCCTCGGCTTTTTTCTTGCCCATGGCACGGCGCAGCAGGTCGGCCCCGCCAAGCGTATAGCTGGCGATGATCTGGGCGATCTGCATGACTTGTTCCTGATAGACAATAACGCCATAGGTATCGCGCAGGCAGTCGGTAAGCGACTCGTGCGGATAGATGACAGGAACCTGCCCGTGTTTGCGCTTGATGAACTCGTCCACCATGCCGGAACCAAGAGGGCCGGGCCGGTAAAGCGCCAGCATGGCGATGACATCTTCAAAGCAGGTGGGGCGCAGCATGCGCAAATACTGCCGCATGCCCGAACTTTCCACCTGGAACACGCCGTCGGTTTCGCCCCGTGCGTAAAGTTCGTATGTTTCGGCGTCAGTCAGCGGAAGGTTGTCGAGATTCGGCGGAGTCTGCCCCTGAAGACTGATGTTATCCAGGGTATCCTGGATAAGCGTCATGGTTTTGAGGCCCAGAAAGTCGAATTTGACCAGCCCGGCCTTTTCCGTCATGGGACCGTCAAACTGGGTCACAAGTTCGCCGCGTTTGCCGAGATACAGAGGAAGGTATTCCTTCATGGGCTTGTCCGAAACGACAAGCCCGGCGGCGTGGGTGGAAGCGTGGCGTGCCAGGCCCTCAAGACGGCGCGCCGTATCAAGAAGGTGCTTGACCTGTTGGTCTTCAAGATACAGCTTTTCCAGTTCCGGCTCGCTTTCGAGAGCCTTCTTGATCGTCATTTTGAGGTCGGCCGGAACCAGCTTGGCGATGCGGTCTGTTTCGGCAAAGCTCATGCCCAGGGCGCGGCCGACGTCGCGCACGACGCCTTTGGCTTTCATGGTTCCGAAGGTGGTGATTTGCGCCACCGAACCTTCGCCGTAGGTTTCCACCATGTGCTTGATGACATCGCCGCGGCGGCGTTCGCAGAAGTCCACGTCGATATCGGGCAGGGACACGCGCTCACTGTTCAGAAAGCGTTCAAACAGAAGATTGTAGGGGATGGGGTCGAGGTTGGTAATGCGCAAGGCCCAGGCCACCAGCGAGCCTGCCGCGGATCCTCGCCCTGGTCCTACGGGGATGTCGTTATTTTTTGCCCAGTTGATGAATTCCTGCACGATAAGAAAATAGCTCGGAAAACCCATTTCAAGGATAACGCGCAGCTCATACTGCAGGCGGTCGCGATAGACTTGCGGGTCCAACTGGTCGCGATCCGGGTGGTTTTCCAGTCTTTTTTCGAGGCCTTCTTCGGCAAGCCGCCGGAATTCGGACTCCATGCTGGAGCCTTCGGGCAGTTGATAGACGGGAAAATAATGATTGCCGAAATCCAGCTCCACATTGCAGGTCTCTGCAATGCGTGCGGTATTGGCAAGGGCTTCCGGCACATGGCCGAAAGATTTTTCCATTTCTTCTATGGACTTGTAGTAAAGCTCGTGCGTACCGAACTGCATGCGCTTGGGGTCGTCCATAGTGGTCTGCGTTTGAATGCAAAGCAGCACCTCATGGGCCTCGGCGTCGTCAGCGTTCAGGTAGTGACAGTCGTTGGTGGCTACCAGGGGCACGTTGCACGTTTCGGCCAGTTCAATAAGCGCGGTATTGGCTTTTTCCTGTTCCTTGAGCCCGTTGGATTGAAGCTCCAGGTAAAAGCGGCCCGGATAGATGTCGGCATATTCGTGCGTCAGCTTGCGGGCCAGATCCATGTCGTCAGCCAGAATGGCCTTGGGAATTTCGCCCGCGATGCAGGCGGAAAGGCAGACAAGCCCCTCAGAATACTTGCGCAGCAGCACTTTGTCCACACGCGGCTTGTAGTAGAAACCGTCAAGAAAGCCGTGGCTGACAAGCTTTACCAGGTTATGGTAGCCGACCTTGTTCTGCGCCAGCAGTATAAGGTGATGACGTCTGCGGGCAAGGGGAGAATCCGTTTTCTTGTCTGTATGGTCGTGACAAACGTAAACTTCGCAGCCAAAGATGGGTTTAATACCAAACTCTTTGCAGCCCTGATAAAAATAGGCAGCGCCAAAAAGGTTGCCGTGGTCGGTAATGGCGCAGGCGGGCATGCCAAAGTCCTTGGCGCGGGCGCAGAGGTCTTTGATGCGGATGGCTCCGTCAAGCAGGCTGTATTCGGTATGGCAATGCAGGTGAACAAAATCGGACATGAACTCTCCGGAAGACTGGAAACAGAGGAAATTGAAGATTGTGAATGTGTAGTGCTGAGGGCTGACAGCCCCCGGCCGTTTCTTATAGCAAAAGCCGCCCGACCTCTCAAGCGGCTGGCGTGCGCCAACTCGGGCTGATCTGGCAGAACTGCGCGCACAGCGGGGCCATGCGGGACGCGCATTGATTTGCACGGCGCGGGGGAGTACAGAAACGACATGAAAAAACAGCACGACAACGCGCGCGATGTCCGCGGTATCCGCGATCATCTCGATATAACGGGTCACAAAGACTGGTTTATGGCCTATGCCGCTGCACAGTGCGCCAAAGAAGAGGCCAGGCAGCACGGCGATGTTGCCCCCATGCTTCTTAAACTGCGCCACAGCCTTGCTGTGCTTGAAACTGCGGAGCGCATCGTGGCCGGCGAAAGGTTTTCTCCGGCTCTGGGGCGGGTCTGCCTGCTTGCAGCTTTGTATCATGACGTCGGTCGATTTGAGCAGTATTTGCGCTATCACACCTTCAAGGACAGCCAGTCGTGCAACCACGGACAGTTGGGGGTGCGCGTCCTCAAACGTGAACGCCGCCTCATTGGCGAGGCTACGGCCACACGCAAGGCTGTGATGGCAGCGGTAGGGCTGCACAACCGTTTTGCGTTGCCACCGGGCCTGACAGAGGCCATGTCAGCGGCTGCCCACGTGGTGCGTGATTCAGACAAGCTGGATATCTTGCGCGTTATGGACGAGCACCTGTCTGGTCCCGGCCCCTATAATCCCACCGTTGTGCTGAGCCTTCCCGATACCCCTGGTTTATATGCCGAGGCCGTACTCAGGGCGGCCAGTGAAAACCGGGTGGCTGCCTATGCAGATTTGCGCAGCGTCAATGATTTTCGCGTGCTGCTGGGGACATGGTTTTTTGACATGCATTTTGCGTCCAGCCGCTGCCAGTTTGTGGAAGACGGCCACGCCCGTAATCTTCTACTGGGATTGCCCGTTGACGCGGCCTATGGCGAAGTGCGCCGGGCAATGCTTGAAAAAATAGGCGGCAGGGCATGATGCAGCATTTGCCTGAGCAACGCGCGTCTTCTGCTGTGCTGCAAAGTCCTGCTGCCTCCGCTTCGGCAGTCGCATCTGACGCGCGAGACGAGGACGCGGCGGTGGAGTCGTCTGGCGGCCCGGCAGCCTTTGTTTTTCCTCCCTTGTTCGATTGTCCGCCTTTTTTTCCGAAAAAACTGCTTGTGCGAAAGGTTCCCTGGCCTGCGGGGGCGTCCGGCGCGCCGCTTAATGCCACTCCGGAAGCGCTGCGGCATATGTCCCATGATCCGGTTCCCCTTGTGCGCATGGCATATGGACTTTTTTACCTGCCGCCCGCCGTGGCCGAAGCGCTGCTGCACCTGGCTCTGGCTGCCGCTGTGGAGACGCTGGTTGTTGACTTCAAGTGCGCCGAGCGCAATCTGGAACTGCCCGCAGCGGCATTGGTGAATTTTCTGCCGGGTCTGAAGAGTGTACACGTAGCGGCATTTATGAAGTCCGGGGGGCTGGAAGGACTTGTTTTCCGCATGGGTTTAGAGGTGCTCGAAAGGCGCACACTGCTTGGCGGGGCGGCCGTTATGCTGCGCTTGCGGGCAAATTGCCTGCGGACAAGCTGATGTTTTTTTGCCGGGCAGGGGAGGAGAGTCAAGCCGTTTGCGTGAGGACATGTGTATCTCTTGATATTTTTTAGACTTATGCATGAATTCACTTTTTCTGGCATCTATCTTGCTTAATACCCGGCATTGCAGCCACACACGGCAAAAAAGACCACAAGCCTACCGGGGGAGCCTGTGACACCAGAAAGCCCAAACCAGATAAGCAGCATGCTCCATATGCAGTCCGGCAGAGCTGACGCAGGCAATAACCAGTATTTCGGATCATCGCTCAGTGAGCCTCTGGCATGTCTTGATGATGCAAACCTGCATATTCTGCACGACCTGGAGCGCTCGGGGAGCGGACTTGTTGATGCCATTGAGCTCAGGCTTGAGGCCATGCAGGAAGCTTTTATGGCGCAGCTTCAGTCATGCATGAAAGAGCAGACTCTTGACTTTGATGAGCGTCTGGTACTGTATCTGTCCCATACCGGAGACCTTGTGGTGGAAGGTAAGGATCAGGACGCAGAAAAACTGTGCCGCATTATTTCAGAACATCCTGCCTTGCAGAAATATTTTCACGTCATGGCGAAGGTGGCCCTTCTGGCGCATGGCCTGTCGGTTGCATCCCAGGCGCAGGGCGCGTTGAAAGCCAATGCTGACGACGTGGACGCCACTGTTTTCAGCCGCTACCGGATGTGTCTGAAAGGCTCTCTTTCACATTTCTATGTTCGTTGAGCTTGCCAATCGGCAGTAACCGTCTTATATTACTTTCCCAAGGAAATGGGGGCGCACTGGTTTCGACGGGGACGTGGAAACCGTAGCGGCAGGTCGAGGCGCCGCTGGCCTCGTAAAAAGCGGCACACAAGTAATTGCCAACAACGATTACGACTACGCTTACGCTGCCTAATAACAGCGAGGCAATGACCGTTTAACGGTCGCGCCAGTCAGGGCCATGCCTGATAACTCTGATTGGCGACATGTATCAGGCTGGCGAAAACCGGCTCTCGCCGGGGTTTTTCGCGAGGAGTTTACTGGCGAGATTGCTGCGTTGCGCCTGGTCAGGGGCCAACAACGCGGTGAAATACATACTTGACCTAAACCTGTAGATGCTTCGTGTGGAATGTTCTCGGACGGGGGTTCGATTCCCCCCGCCTCCACCATCTAACAATTTCAGAAAATCCCGCAAGGTTCCAAAAACCTTGCGGGACTTTGTTTTTTGCTTTTGGATCTCGTGCCGTTGCGGTTGGCCTTATGACATCAGTGCGTGTTTGGAGCAGAGCCGTTCGAGCATTTCCTTTTCTTCGTCAGCAATGAATCCGGGGACTTGAAAAATACGAAGTTCCGGAGGTGTCTTTTTTCCCGCTGGTGGTGGTTCGTTGTCCGGCTCCGTGACCGCAGGCGAGCTAACGGCCAATAAAGCCTGTGCAGTTGATTGCAGCTTTTCAGCAAGCGCTGCAAAATCGGGAAGACTTTGGCTCGGGGATGTGAGGGTAGACATGAGGCACGCCACTGATTTTGATATGCGAACTCTCTGAAATAGAAAGCTCCGGGCGCTATCAACCGCCAGTGGACGGCGGGCTATTTTCCCTTGCGGGTAATGCTACCGCAAAAAACTTGCTCCTCTAGTCGAGTCCCAAAGCAGGCTCACCTGAAAATAGGCCACTGGCAAGGCCGGAGTCTGGGATGGCAGGGGCCGTTCAAAACCGTGACAGGCTCTGCCGCCCCAATTAAAATGGTGGGGAGCAGGCTAGGTGATATTTGATTCTTGCTGATGCAGTTTTTTTCTTTTTGCCTTTCCTGTAATGTGGTCGATGGTTAGCGCGATAATGCCAGTTCTTGATATGGAGCCTTTAATTGCTCCCTCTGCCATATCTATACAATCAGGTAAATATTTTTTAGCAAGTTCAAAAAGAACATCTTTTTTTACATCAATGGCGTCTATTATGCGGGCTTTGCCATAGACAACAACACTTTCAAAATATGTGGTAAAATTTTTATCGTATACGGGCTGAGTTTTTCCTACGACACTGAAACAGACTTTTTCTTCATTGGCTATATTGTCGATTTTTTGCCCTGAAAAAGCGCTATGGAAAAATATTTCGTTTTTAATAAGTACATAAGACAATGGTACAACATAGGGCTGGTTGTTCTTATCAACTGTTGCTAAAAAGCCATATTCCTCGTTCTGCAAGATTTCCAACGCTTCTTCATGAGAAATCTGCCGGTCTTTTCTTCTCATGTCTCTGTACATAGATATTTCCTGAGTTGAAAATTTCTGTCCCCTGATTTTCCCAATTCATTTAAAAACAGGTCGTAAGCCGCGCCTTCATCAATTTTTCTGGGATGATGCTGAGACGCCTGCTTTGGAACATGCGTTGCAAAGTACTTTTCAGCGGCGTTGCTTATGAACGGAGCATGAGTCACTGTCCAGACCAATCGCAACATCAAATGAAGAGAACTTGCACTGACTATGATACGGCAAGGTTCCAGAAAGACTCTTATGGTCATTTTACTGCAATAAAGGTCATAAGCGGAGAGGAAGGACACTTTCCGTACCCAGATTGGCACTCAATGGACGAAAAACCCGCACATTCCAGCAAAAGCTTAAACTCTTCTATTCCGTACCAGTAAAGCACAAAGTTTGATAATTCCGTTTGCAGGATCTTACCTTTTTCCAGCAGATCATATCGATGGATGAAGCTTGTCTTTTGTTGATGCCAATCTATCTTTTGAGAGGTTGAGGTAAATAGAATTCCAAAATTGCCATCAATGGGGAACTGGCTTATTGACACGCTATTGGGAATAAACTCTGCTGGCAATTCCAAATCAACAATGAATTTTCCATCTTCTTCAAGATGCTGATAAAAAGAGCGCAATACTTCCTTGACACGATCGCGCGCCAACAAACTGAAGCTCCCTGTCGGCATTATTATGCTTTCATATTTGGGGGATAGCTTCAGGTTTGTAAGGTCTTCTTGATACAGGTGGCCTGCTGTGTCGGCAGCCAGCATGTTCGCTTTGCATTGCTTCAGCATGTCAGCAGATATGTCTACACCTTCTACCTTTAATCCTTTTTGGAGCAGGGGAATCATTATTCGCCCAGTGCCGACACCGGCTTCCAAAATTTTCCCTTTCGTGTCTTTCAGTTGCTCATAATAATACTCTAAATCACCATTAATAGAGCAGCCAACGGGCTTAGTCAGTTCATACAGCTTTGTGCTCAATTCGCCATACTCAGTAAACATGTCGTTATCTTCTTTCCTGAAACATTTTTTGCGTCATAAAAATCCGCACAAGATAATGGGGCGTCCGAGATATGATAATGCTTGTTGCAGTTTTTTGGATTTCAACAGTCAGCATATCCTATCATTCTGAGCAAAAACTTGCGAAATTTCAACTGTTGGTTGTCCGCCATTCTTGGCCTCAAATTCAATCCAACCGGACGGCGGTAAAAAGCGGGAGCATGCATTCCCGGTTCAGGGCAGGGGCTAGAGCAATTTCACTTTGAAATTGCTCGGAAGGCTGCGTGAGCAGACGTTCGCTACGGAGGCGTAAGCGCAGTTTATCTGCGCGGTTAAACGCCGAAGTGAGCGTGCCTTAAACTTTGAGAATATACATTCTCAAAGTTAATCTGCTCTAGGTGCGCCTTCTTAACGCCATGCTCTGTAAGGCTGGATTCAGCATCTTTCACCATGATCCTATGCTTTTCCTTTCGAGTTCAAGAAGAAAAAACAACGTGAGCAGGTAACCTTCGGATACTGCTATTGCAACATGGGGAAGCGCTTCTTCAAGGCTTAAGAAGACAACACCTTTGTATTGTAATACTTGGTAATAAATGCTATTTAAGGTATTTTTTGAAGAATTTTCCAAGCTCTTTAAAGTGGAGTATAGTTTCAGGCGCATCAGGCAGCATCATATATTGAGCGTGTGACATGCCTTCAAAAACAATCAAATCCGCATCCACTCCGGCCTGCCGGAGTTTGATATGCATACGCACGGTGTTGCTCAAGAAGAGGTCGCGAGTGCCGGAAGTGAGAAGCGTTGGCGGAAAGCCGCTGACATCTCCATAAACGGGGGACAGCATCGGATCTTTTGGATCGTGGCCGTCTGCGTAAACTTTTGCTGCCTCGCCAAGCCAGCCTTCATAGCTCACCAGTACGTTATCCAGATGTTCATTGGTGAAATAGGAGTCGCCTGTTTTCGTGAGGTCTGCCCAGGGGGTTCCTGCGGCAATCGCGGCTGGCAACGGTAAATCTTCTGCCTTGGCGCGGAGAATCAGTGCCAGTGTCATGCCGCCGCCCGTGGAAGTACCGAAAACGCCGATTTTTTCTGAAGGCGTGGTTTTCAAAAGCGCTCTATAGACGTCAGCAGCATCATCCAGGGCAGCCGGGTATGGAAACTTCGGAGCCATCCTGTAATCCGGCATAATGACGCAATAGCCGCAGAGGGCAGCCGCCAGAATGGCCTCATAGGTGCCGGATTCGCCCGGCCCCAGCACATACCCGCCACCATGAAAATTTAAAAGAACCCGGCCCATGTTTTCTTCTGGAAGATTTTTGGGGGTGACGAGGAATACGGGAACTCCGCCCATAGCCTCCGCCGTGACCGTAACGCCCATCTGCTCCCGCAGTGCGGGCAGGATGGATTCCATCGAATCCGCAAAACTTTTTACAAATATTCTCCATTCCTCCGCATTTTTTGGATGGGTGTTCCAGTGAGAGGGCGCGCCTGCGCTGATGAGTTTCCGTAACTGTGGGCTGACAGTATCCGGTACGGGTATGTCGCCTGTCGCGGCTTGGACCTGAACTGTGGACATGCAGAATAAGAAAAGAGCCAACAGGCTTTTCTTCACCATTTTCATAAATTTGACCTCCTACAATTTAGCTGTACAAAAGCAGCCGCGCCCCGTTACACAGGACGCGGCTACCCGTATTCCATATTTAGAGTCTATATATTCCATGCCGATTTGGCTATTTGAGATTTTGCGTGAAGAAGCTACCTAATTTATCAAAGGGAATCAGGCTCAATCGGTCGTACAGGTCAACATGTCCGGCCCCTTTGACGTAATATAGTTCTTTCGGTTCCGCGGCCCGCTTGTAAGCGTCCTCACTGAACTCCTTGGAGTACGCCTGATCGCCAGTAATGAACAGCAGGGCGCGGGGCGAAATTGTTTCGATGTCATTGAACGGGTAAAAGTTCATAAACTTGGTATTGCTGCTTAAGGTTGGATGGGTCGTGGTTTTTCTGGTCTGGCCTTCGGGCGTGAACTCGCCTCTGGGAGTGCGGTAAAATTCGTAAAACTTTATTTCAAGAGGGTGCGAATTTGCATTGATTTCATGTACTGTGCCGCTGGTGTATCTGGCCGGGCCGCCTTCCGCTTACGCCCTGTGCCTTGATAACATCGTAAACACAACGGGCGAAAGCAGCCTGTGTTTCCGCCCGTTGTCACCCTCTCTGGAATCGCAGGTCAATCTGGTTTGGAAAAAACATCAGGTATTTTCCAAACCATCCGGGTTATTTTTGGACAACCTTAAATCGCGATTCTGAGCTGACTGTCATCCGCCATTATCATAGCTCTTCAACGTTGAGTGTAGCTGCAGAGTCTCGAATGCCCTCTAGCCTCAGTTCGTGTGCTTTTTCAAGGAATAATCGGATATACTCTTCAGTCAGTGCGCTCGTGTCTTCTTTGCCCTGCACTGATTTTTTGAGAAAATTTCAGCCTTCAAATGTGAAAAGAACGATTCAGCGCAAGCATTGTCCAAGCAATTGCCTTTGCGCGAATGACTTGCCTGAAGTTGTAATTTTTCAAGTCGGTTACAATGCAATTTGTGAGTGTATTGAAACCCTTGATCTGAATGCACTACCGCGCCTGGCATTGTCGGGAGTTTGTCTGGAGTTTGTCTAATGTGGCGAGCACCAGATCAAAGTAACGACGCTTTTTGCGAATAACAGACTGGATACCGAGCTTGCGCATAAGCGTAGTCTTCTTACCGTCGGCCATAAAAGACCCCCATCATATTTTCAGAGTTTAAGCCTGGTGTTTTTTTGCTTTGTCTACCTGATGAGGGTCATAGCAATGCTGCCATGCCGACTAGTTCTTTTGCCTGCATGATCCTGCAGTAAAAGTCTTTTGACGCGTCAATATCTCTGGTGACCAGCAAGTAGCCTTCAAGCCGCATATGCCCTCCTGAGGCGAAAAAAATTCTGTGTGCGTAACCACTTGCCAAAGTTCATGCCTGCAACTAGCCGCAACGAAATCGTAAATAATTTGTAACCCTCCTTGACAGCAAATTTGATTAGAGATATTTTTTAAAAAACGGAACAATGTACCGTAATGCGGTATAAAGAGTGTAGCTGAAGACGCTTCCGCCTGCAAGTCATTCCAGACCGACAGGCCAGTTTTCAGCAAGCCTGTACGCAGATGCGCGTTGATGGACCAGCTTGTTGACTGTCGTGGGATTTTCGGCAGTTGCCCTATTAAACGAGTTATTCAGGAGAGGGGTATGGCAGAGCATCACCAGGGCCTTACAAGTTTTGAAGACGCTCCTTTTTTGCCTCTGCACCGGAAGATTGCGGCGGGCGCTTTTCTGGGGCAGATCTGTGATGGCTATATTTTGGGCATTGTGGGAATTGCCCTGAGCTACGCGGCAAAACCTCTGGGGCTGACCAGCTTCTGGATGGGGCTCATCGGAGCAGGCTCACTGCTGGGCATTCTTTTCGGCAGCCTGCTCATGGGCTCTCTGGCCGACCGCATCGGACGCAAGTTCCTTTTTTGCGTGCTTATGCTGGTATCCGTAATCGTCTCCCTTGCGCAGCTTCTCATCTCCGAACCGCTGACCCTGGCTGCCGTGCGCTTTTTGCTGGGCATGGCCGTCGGCGCAGACTATGCGGTGGGCATAGCCCTGCTCAGCGAATGGACGCCCCGCAAGAAGCGCGGCAGCATCCTGGCCTGGCTTTTGGTCACATGGACCATGGGGTATGTTCTTGCCTATTGCGTGGGTGTCGGGCTGCAAAGCCTGGGAGACGTAAGCTGGAACTGGATTCTTGCCTCGTCCGCGGTGCTGGGCTTTATCACCATGCTGGTGCGCCTGGGTTCGCCCGAATCGCCGAACTGGCTGGCGAGCAAGGGCAGAACCCGTGAGGCACTGGAAATTATCCGGCAGCATCTGGGCGAGGGCTACGACCTGCCGCCGACAGAGGGGAAAAAAGCTTCAACTTCCTGGATCCGCCTGTTCCGCAAACCTCTTCTTTACAATACCATTGTTTCCGGCGTGTTCTTTGCCTGTCAGGTATTGCCTTTCTTCGCCATCAGCATCTTTCTGCCAATGGTGCTGACGGAACTGAAGATTGAAAATCCCTATGCCACCGGCGTACTGTACAATGTTTTTACCATGGTCGGGGTGCTTTTCGGCACATGGCTTATCAGCAGGATTTCCCGCCGTGCCTTCCTGTTGGGAACCTTTTACGGCGGGGGCGTGCTCCTGCTGATTCTTACAGTCTGGCAGGGCATGCCCCCCTATATCGCCCTGGCCTTTGTCGCGGCCTTTGCCCTGGTGCTGGCGATTTCCATCACATTGGAATTCGCCTATCCCCCCGAGCTGTTCCCCACGGAACTGCGTGGTTCGGGTGTGGGCCTTACAATAGCCATCAGTCGTATCGGCGCGGCCGGGGGAACCTTTCTGCTGCCGATCATTTCCGAACAGTTCGGTATTGCGGCCTCCCTCGGCGGCTGTGTTGCCACGCTCTTTCTGGGGGGCGTGATCTGCCATATGTGGGCGCCTGAAACATCTGAAAAATTCATGGGGGACACCCCGAAGGTGGATGGTGTACCCGTACCCGCGGTTGCGCTCAGAAGCTGACCTGTATGCATGACGCATCCCCTGTGGCGAGCGTCGATTTGTTACTGTGGGACAGTATATCACAACAACTTTGAAGGAAGATAGTCAAGGAGGGCATCAATGCGCGAAGTAAAAATTTTTCCGGCAGAAACCGGGGTAAACGGCTGGCTCGAAACGTCGCCTTTCAAAAAGCACCAGTTCAATTCGCAAGAAGAAATACTGGACAGCTACGACTTTGTGGTCATCGGCTGCGGTTACGGAGGCTTCGGCGCTGCCTGGCGTTTTGCCGAACTTAACCCCGGCGCCAAGATAGCTGTTTTTGAGGCCATCCGGGTGGGAGCCAACGACAGCGGCAAGAACGCGGGTTTTCTTATTGACGTGCCGCACGCTTTTGGCGGTGACGATTCGACGGTTGAAGACAAAAAATGGTGCGTGCGGCTAAACGTGGCCTCACAGGACAAGATGCGCAAAATCATCAAAGACCACAACCTCAAGGTCGACTGGGATGACTGTGGCAAATACCTGGCCGCCAACGAAAGCAGCGCCTTCAAGCACCTTGACAGCGAGGCCAAGGACCTGGACGACGTGGGCGTTCCCTATCAATATGTAGAACATGAGGAACTATCGCGCAAACTGGGTACAAGGTACTATAAAAAGGCCCTGTTCAATCCCGGTTCCGTCTTGGTAAATCCTGCGGATGTGCTGCGCGGGCTGTGCAGCGTGCTGCCTCCCAACGTGCACCTTTTTGAAGAAACCCCTGTGCTGCGTATAGAGGACGACAGGGAACCCAAGGTGGTGCTGGTCAATGGCAGAAAAATCCGTTGCAAGGCCGTGGTGGTTCCCATCAGCACCTTCCTTGAAGAATTTGGCCTGTCTAAAAACCAGTTTTGCCCCATCATTTCTTTTGGCGCGCTTTCGCGGCAACTGGACGAAAGCGAGCTGGATGCTCTTGGCAGGGACGTCAAGCCCTGGGGCGTGACGGCGGCGCATACCGCAGGCACCACGGTGCGATTTACCCACGACAACAGGCTGCTTGTGCGCAACGGGCTCATGTACGCCACATGGCTCACCAGTTCGCCCGAACGCATCCGTCGGTCACGCCGCATGTTGCGCAAGGCCTTCAACAACCGCTTCCCCAAGCACAAGCATGTAAACTTTGAATATGTATGGGGCGGCATGATCCACCTGACTATGAATTCCAGATCCGTCTTCGGACGCAAGGGAAATATTTTTTACTCCGGCGTGGGCGAAGGCGCGGGCATCATCAAGGCTTTTACCATGGGCACCTATCACGCTGAATGGGCCAACGGCATGAACAGCGAAGTTCTTGATTTTCTCAAAAATGACAAGAAGCCCAGCTGGCTGCCACCCGAACCCTTCCGCACAGTCGGCGCCGAATGCCGTCTACTGTGGGAAACAGCTACAGCCCGAGGTGAAATTTGACCTTCCGCATCCTCTTGCCGGCAGAACCTTTTTGTCGGCGAGAGGAAAAAAATAATAACATTATGGAACGACATGCCGCAATGCGGTATAAATGTAAAATCCAGGCAATTTTTCTTGAAGCCATTAACCCATGTGAGACTCAGGATGAAAGAAACACTGTTCCTGAAAAATACGGAGACGTTCGCCGAGAGCATGATCCGTTGCGGCGTCCGTGGACACTTTGCCTATCCCATCACGCCGGCCACGGACGTCATGCGGTACTCTTCCACCAAACTGCCGGAATTCGGCGGACGCATGGTGCAAATGGAAAGCGAACTGGCCGTGGCCAACGCCCTGGCTGGCTATGCCTGTACCGGCAAACTGGGGGCTACATCCACATCGGGTCCCGGCATGTCTCTCATGCAGGAAACCATTTCCTTCATGGCTGGAGGTGAACTGCCCTGCATCTTGCTGGACGCCATGCGCGTGGGTCCCGGCGACGGCGACATCGTCGGGGCGCAAAGCAACTATTATCAGGCCACGCGCGGCGGCGGCCACGGCGACTACCGGGTCATTGTCCTTGCCCCCTCCTGCGGTCAGGAAATTGCCGACCTCATGCCGCATGGCATCAAACTGGCCTACACCTACCGCACCCCCGTGCTCTTTGTGGTGGACGGCGTGACCTGTCAGATGACCGAATCCACCACCTTTGACCCGCCTCACGACTACAGCGCCGATTTTGACACCTCCGAGTGGCGGTTTACCGGTACTGGCGAGCACCCGAAGCGTTTTTTGCTCACGGGCAGCTATTCCCACGCCCAAGGTTATGAAATGAACGAGCGCCTGCGCAAAAAATACACGCTCATCAAGGAAAAGGAACAGATGTGGGAGCAGGAGCAGGTGGAAGACGCCGAAGTTCTTGTGGTGGCCTTCGGTATTCACGGACGCATGTGCAAGGACCTGGTTGAAAGCTGCCGCGCCAGAGGAAAACGTGTGGGCTACATCCGCCCCATAACACTCTGGCCTTTCCCGGACAGGGCCTTTGAAAATCTTCCCGCTTCGGTCAAGTCCATCCTGGTGGTGGAAATGAACCACGGTCAGATGATCGACGATGTGCGCCTGGCGGTGAACGGACAGGTTCCCGTGCATTTTCTGGGCAAGACCGGCGGCGACATCCCCATGTGCACCCTGGCGGACATGTCCCGCGAAGTCGGCAAACTGCTTGAGGGAGAATAACATGCAGACACTGGCAGACTACTACGGCAAAACGCTGAAATTTGATAAACTTTTCAGTTATTGCCCCGGCTGCGGGCACGGTGTTGTCACCAGACTGGTGGCGGAAACCATCGAAGCCATGGGCATCAGGGAAAAGACCGTTTCCGTGGTGGGTATCGGCTGCGGCGGCTTTTCCCACCATTACATGGAAATAGACGCCATTGAAGCCATGCACGGGCGCTCGCCGGCCGTGGCCGTGGGTTACAAGGCCGGTATGCCGGACAACATCGTCTACACCTATCAGGGAGACGGCGACATGAGCGCCATCGGCCTGGCGGAACTGCTGCATGCCGCCAACCGTGGCGTGCCTATAACCTGCATCATGGTCAACAACTCCCTTTTCGGCATGACCGGCGGGCAGATGTCGCCCACGACCATTCCCGGCCAGGTGACCTCCACCACGGCCAAGGGGCGTGACATCCACATCCAGGGCTATCCCCTGCTGGTTCCGGAACTGATGCGGGCCATGAAGGGGGTTGCCTACCTCGCCCGTGAAAGCGTGGCCGACGCCAAGAGCATCAACAAGGCCGCCAAGAGCATACGCAACGCCTTTGAATGTCAGGTCAGGGGACTGGGTTTCTCCTTTGTAGAAGTCATTGTGCCTTGCCCCACAGGCCTCAGGATGAAAGTGCTGGATTCCTACGCATGGTCCGCCAAAGAGGCCCTTGGCTACTTCCAGCCTCAGGTTTTCAAAAACGAACTGGAGCAAAACCGTGAAATATAAGTGCGCATTTTCCGGTTCCGGCGGGCAGGGCGCCGCGCTGATGGCAAAGCTGACCTGTCTTGCCGGCATCAAGGACAAAAAGCAGGTGGTCATGACCCAGACTTACGGTATTGAGCAGCGTGGCGGCGACTCCACCGGCTATGTCATAGTTTCCGACGAACCCATCGGCAATCCCATTGTGGAAGCGGACGCCGACGTCGCCGTAGCCATGAGCGAGAGTATCTACCAGTCGGCCCTGGAAACCGCCAAGGAAGGGGGCACGCTGTTTGTGAACAGTTCTCTGATCAAAAAACAGCTTGTGCGCCCGGAAGTGAAACAGGTTCCCCTGCCTGTTTCTGAAATGGCGCAGGAAATGGGTAACGTGCGCGTGGCAAACATCATCATGCTGGGTGCGATTGTGGCCAAAACCGGCATGTTGAGCGCCGATGCCGTCACCGCCGCCCTGACGGACCTGCTGGGTAAAAAAAAGGCGGCCCTGCTGGAGATAAACCTGCAGGCCCTGAACGCGGGCATGACGGCAGTGGAAAAGGAGGCGTGCAAATGAGCAAGAAAACAAAGTTGCACCTGATTGAAGGCGCCCGCTGCAAGTCATGCGGCCTGTGCGTCGCCGCCTGTCCCAAGCAGACGCTTGGTATCGGCTCCGGCCTCAACCAGCAGGGGTATGCCTTTGTGGTCCAGGTCGCGCCCGAAAAGTGCATAAAGTGCAATATTTGCCGCATTGTCTGCCCGGATGTCGCCATCGGCGTCATCGAGGCGAATCAGTAGCCCGCGAGGTACCTGTTTATGTCAGACCTGACTCCTCTGTTCAAACCCAAAAGCGTGGCCCTCATCGGGGCCTCGTCAGACACCAGGAAGTACGGCTACTGGACAGCCAAGAGCCTCATAGACAACAAGTTTACCGGTCAACTGTACCTCATCTCAAGAACAGCGGCCGACGACATTCTGGGCCACAAGCCCTATGCCAGTATCTCCGATGTTCCCGATCCGGTGGATCTGGCCATTGTGGGCATAGCCCCCAAACATATCCTGCCTGTGCTTCAGGAATGCGCGGATAAGGGCGTAAAGGCCGTCATTGTCGTGGCTACAGGTTTCGGTGAAACCGGGTCCGAAGGCAAGAAGCTGGAGCAGCAGATGCTTGATATCGCCGCCAAAAGCGGCATGCGCATCATGGGACCCAACTGCATGGGCCTGTTCAGCGCTCCCGTCAGTCTCAATGCCAGCATCATTGATCTGGACAAGGGGGACATGGGGCTTGTGCTGCAAAGCGGCAATTTCGGCATCGACATCAACTTCAATGCCAAGTCCCGCGATCTCGGCTACAGCGGGTGGGCGACCATCGGCAACCAGATCGACCTGCGCTTCGCGGATTTTGTGGAATATCTGGGGCGGGATGAAGGCACACGCGTTGTGCTCATGTATATGGAAGGGCTGCGCGTCTCGTCCGTGGACGACGGGCGGCGGTTTGTTGAAAAGGCCCGCATGACGGTCCTGAAAAAGCCTGTGGCCGCCATCAAGATCGGCCGCAGCGAAGCGGGGGCCAGAGCAGCCGCTTCCCATACGGGTTCCCTGGCGGGCAGCGAGAAAGTTTTTGACGCCGCACTGAATCAGGCCGGCGTCATCCGGCTGAACACCCCCAATGAACTGCTTGATGTGGGCGAGGCTTTTTCGCGCTGCAAGACGCCCAAGGGCAACCGCATTGCCATTCTCACCGACGGCGGCGGCCACGGCGTCATGGCCACGGATACCGCCGAACAGTTCGGTCTGGACGCATTTGTGCTGTCCGAGGCGACCCAGAACAAGCTGCGCGCCATTCTCAAACCCCATTGCCCCATCAGGAATCCTGTGGACCTTGCGGGTACGCCTGAAGGCGACATGTGGGTTTTCGACCGTTGCGCCGAGGTGCTGCTGGACGATCCCGAGGTGGACGGGCTGGTTATCGTGGGCCTTTACGGCGGTTACTGCGATCTGTCGGAAGAATTCCGCCAACTGGAAATGGATGTGGCCAAAAATCTGGCGCAGCGCGCGGTAACGTCCGACAAGCCGGTGGTCATGCATTCCATCTATCAGGCGCAGCGCCCTGAAAGCCTGACCTATCTCATGAAGCACGGCTTTCCTGTCTATGCTTCAATTGATGCAGCCATGCGGGCCATGGGCGCGCTTGTGGGCTTCAGCACCCGGCAGAAAAAAATACGCGAGGAACTGGCCGCAGCGCCCCCGAGCCTGCCTGAAGACCGTCATGCGGCCGTGAAGGCCATTTTCGACAGGGTGCGCGCGCAGCACAGGATAAACCTTGTGGAGACCGAAGCCCGCGAAGTGCTGCGCGCCTACGGCTTTGACCTGCCGCCCCACATGCTGGCAGCCAGTGCGGACGAGGCGGCCAGCATGTTCACCCGGCTCGGCGCGTGCAAGGTTGTCATGAAGATAGTATCTCCCGACATTCTGCACAAAACCGACGCTGGCGGGGTCATTCTGCATGTGGACTCCGAGGACGCGGCCCGCAAGGCGTATGAACAGCTTGTGGCCAATGCGCTCAAGTATAACGGCTGCGCCGATATTTTCGGCGTCATGCTCACGCCCATGCTACCGGCGGGCGTGGAATGCATTATCGGCAGCAGCTACGACAGCACTTTCGGCCCCACGGTCATGTTCGGACTTGGCGGCATCTTCGTGGAAGTGCTCAAGGACGTGTCTTTCCGCGTAGCGCCGGTGAACGCCCCCGAAGCGGAAAGAATGATCAGAGAAATAAAAGGATTCCCGCTTCTTACCGGTGTTCGCGGTAAGGCCGGCACGGATATTCCCGCCCTGGTGGAAGCTGTGAGCAAGCTTTCGCACATGGTCGCGGAACTGCAGGACGTGGCGGAGGTGGACCTGAACCCTGTTTTTGCCACGGAAAACGGTATTGCTGTGGTTGACGCCAGAATAGTGCTGCACCCCCAGAACTCCAAAGAGCGGACAGGCAAAAAACTGTAAAGATCACAGCCTTAAAAAAGGAAAAAATAGTATGGAATTCGTGAATGACAAAAAGGGGCCTGTGCCCTGCGGGCCCTATTCCCACGCGGTCAGAAGCGGCAACATGCTGTATGTGTCCGGTCAAGTGCCTTTTGACCCCATTTCCGGGACCCTTGTGGGGGCCAACATTGAGGAACAGACGGCGCAGACCATGAAAAACCTGGCTTCACTTCTGGATACGGTGGACCTTGGCCTGAAGAACGTGGTCAAAACTACGGTCTATCTTGCCAACTGGGACGACTTTGCCGGCTTCAACAGCTCCTATGCAAAGTGCATGGGCGACCACAAGCCGGCTCGTGCCACAGTGGAAGTGAGCCGCATCGCCGGAGGAGCCCTGCTGGAGCTGGACGCCATCGTCGAATTTTCATGATTTTTGGGGCGGCGGCCTTCTTTCGGAGGCTGATGCGACTCTCTGGCCCGGAATTATTGTCCGCCGCCCCAATACTATCAAGTTTATTACAAATATTGAAATGCTATTTTTATACAGGGGCAGAAAATAATTGATGATTAATTTGTATTAGTAACACTGTTGCGTATCGGGGGGGGGTGCAATGAGCTGCACATCACTGGTAGAGATGTTCGATAATGCTCCGTTAAACAGTTTCCATAAACGTCTGGCCATATATTCTTCAGGTGGACCTCTTCTTGACGGCTATGTGCTGAGCATCATTGGCATAGCCCTGGTGCAGGCTACTCCCTATCTGGAATTGTCCTTATTCTGGGAGGGCATGATAGGTGCATCCGCCCTTATCGGTATTTTTCTTGGCGGATTTGTGGGCGGGTGGTTTACCGACAAGTTCGGCAGACAAGTGTTGTATACGCTGGATCTTGTGGCCATCGGTGTTTTTTCTCTGGCCCAGTTTTGGGTAGAAAGCGCTGAAAGCCTTTTCATCTGCCGTCTTTGTCTGGGCATTGCCGTGGGGGCGGACTATCCTATTGCCACGGCGTTGCTTGCGGAGTTTGCTCCTAAAAAATATCGTGGTCCCCTGACAGGCATGCTGAACGTTATGTGGTTTGTCGGGGCAGCCGCAGGTTATATTGTTGGAGGCATTCTGCTGCATATGGGGCCTGACGGTTGGCGCTGGATGCTTGCCAGCGCGGCCCTGCCCACAGCAATCTTTATTTTCCTGCGGCGCAACACGCCGGAGTCGCCGCGCTGGCTGCGGCGCAAAGGACGCTATCTGGAAGCAAAGGCTGTTCTTAAGCAGGTGTACGGCCAGGACGTCAGCATGCAAGAGCTTGAGTCCATCACTACGGAGCCCAAGCCGATAGGCATAGCCTCGTTGTTTCGATCTGGTTACGGAACTCGCATGATATTCGTTTCCGTTTTCTGGACCTGTACCATCGTTCCCCTGTTCGCTGTTTACTCCTTCAGCCCCAAGATATTGACGGCTCTGGGTCTCACCGGCGACCTCAGCAACATGGGGTCTGTGGTCATTACCGTTCTTTTTATGTTGGGTACTGCCTTTGCCCTGTGCCTTGTCAATAAAATAGGGCGGCGCGCGCTCTTGCTGCAAAGTTTTTTCTGGACCGGCATGGCCCTTCTTTTGCTCGGCACGTTCGCGAATGCCTCGCAGTATGTCATCCTTTTGCTTTTCGCAGCTTATGCCCTGGCTACCGGCGGATCACAGATTTTACAGTTCATATATCCCAACGAGCTTTTTCCCACTGAAATCCGCGCCTCCGCAGTGGGTCTGGCCTCATCGCTCAGCAGAATCGGGGCCGCCGTAGGCACCTACCTTGTGCCGCTGGCTCTTGTGCGTATCGGCATAGGGGCAACCATGCTGGTTGCCGCCGCCATAACACTTGTAGGCTTTGTGGTCAGTTTTAAAATGGCACCCGAAACCATGCACTGCAGCCTTGAGGACGCGGCAAGGCTCAACTGACGATAGTGCTTATTCTGCCCCGCAGCCTGTATGGATTCCGTTGCCAGTCTGGTGCGTTTGGTCTAGTAGTGATTTCATAAGTCGGCCATTGGCCGATTTATGAGGAACGCTCCGCCAAAAAACGTGGTTCTCGGCCCGCTAGCGCCGCAGTTGGCAGCGTGCCGGACTCGCGCCCGGCGCCAGAAGTCGCTTCATGATGAACTACGGAATGGCTTCCGGCAGTACGACATACGCCAAGGCGGTCATATCTAATCCTGACAGGAATATTCTACAGTGACGCAATCGAAAAAATATTACGAAATCGGCTCGGTCTCCAAAGCCTGCCTGCTTATTGAAATGCTCTCCACGCAAAAGTCCTGGGAACTCGCCGAACTGAGCCGTGCCGTGGGATTGCCCAAAACCACAGTGCACCGCATGCTCCTGACTCTTGAGGACAACGGTTATGTTTTTCAGGAAAAACAGAGAGGCGAATACTGCCTTTCGTTCAAGCTGTTTTCCATAGGTAGCAGAGTGCTGCGGCATTCCAGCCTGGTGGACATGGCAAGGCCCTATTGCAGGGAACTTTTGGAAGCTGTGGACGAAACCGTGAATCTTTGTGTGGTTTCGGGCACAGAAATGCTTGTGGTGGACAAGCAGGTCACCTCACAGATGCTGCGCCAGGACTCCATCATCGGGAGTTCATTCCCTCTGTTCCAGTCGGCCTCGGGGAAAATCTTTCTGGCCTTCGCCGAAGAGGCGGAGGCGGAAAAGGTGCTCAGGCTCATCAATGAGCAGTCGCCCGCCCTGCATATCGAGCAGACCATGGAGGCCCTGCGCGCCGAATTGGAAAAGGTATGCCGGACGGGGCTGGCCTATGACTACGAAGAGGTTTTCAAGGGCGTGCGGTGTATCGCGGCGCCCATTTTCGACTATCAGAACAAGCTGGCTGCTACGCTCAGTGTTTCCGCGCCCACTGTGCGACTTAATGCGTCTTCCATTGTGAACATTGAAAAAAATATCATCCAGGCTTCAGTAAAAATTTCTCTGCGCCTTGGAGCCTCCCCGGCCAGACTGCCTTTTGGGGAGAAGATAGTATGAATGCAAGGCTTTCTCAGCCCCCATTGGCCTGATAGTCTATGGAAGCATGGGGAGCGCTCTGGCCGGTGCTATGACTCGTTCGGCGGAGTTGCGCGGTGCATTTCACTGCATGTATATGCAAAAAGCGCGATGAAGGTGCCGTGAATGATTTCACATCTCTTGCCGGATGCGGGCCGGGCTTTTTTTTCATATTATGGACAGCTTGTGTGAGGCTGGCGTGAGCGTGGGGCTCACCAGAAAAACGTCGCAAACCATCGCTGCCACTCTGATGGATGGATGCGCGAATATGGCTATACAGACAGGCAGACATCCTGTGATCCTTCGGGAACAGGGACCATCTCCCTGGGCATGACGATTGCGGGTTTGAATCATCTTGATCGCACAGGGGTGCGTGGGCAAATCATCAATGCTGTTCGCGCAGCACTGGAGCAGGGAAGAGCTATGGACGCTGAAATGTCTGTTGAAAAAGAACAGTATATACTTATTGTTCCATAATTATCCATTTAAAATATACAGATAAGAATATTTACTTATATTTTGCATATACATAGTGGTGTGCTTCAGAAATATACTATAAACATAGACCGCCCAGTGTTCGGTTACAAAATTCATGCTCTCATACGTTTGCAGATGAAAAATCAAACGCTAGATGCTGTAGTCACGAGACTGAAGCCCACAAAAAGATACACCTGATCTGAACGGCAGCCAGAAATGAGGCCGCATTTTTTGCGTACCGAGTCGCTATGCCGCGCCATTGCTTCAAATAGAGAAAA
>NZ_JBAIYR010000004.1:0-33241 GCF_036763145.1 Desulfovibrio sp. 1188_IL3213
GGCACAAGGCATCCGCTTCGGCATCAAGCAAGCCGTTCAATGTCTCCTCAACGCTTTGTCGCACAACCTCGGACACTTGCGATCGCAACTCCTGCTCATCTACGACGACAACCGGAACTTTCTTTTTCCCGTGCTCCTTGGTAGCTTTCATTTGTAGCCCTCATGCTGGTTTGGTGGTTGTTTGGTCATAACCAAACCTAACCGACATGAAGGGCTACTTCCATTTTGGGAATGTGCGAAAAATACCGTACGTTATCACGTGTTCTACGGTGGCACGGCAGTTACTTTAGCAATAACCTCAGTTTTAGTTCATAATTTCAAAGTGAGCCAAGTCAACGTTTTTTGCACACCAGATGAATCAGCTCTCGTACATCTTCCACCCGCCAGACCGTTGTACGCGGCCCCAGCTTGACCGGCTGCGGGTATTTGCCCTCTTTCACTCCCTGCCACCATGCCGAAGCGCTGATGCCAAGGACGTGCAGAATTTGCGGCAATCGGGCAAAGCCCTCCTGGGGCAGCGGAAGCGGGGTTTTAGTTTCTCTCGCCATAATCATTCTCCTGGTTGTTCTTGGCGAGCCTTGTCGCGCAGTGTGTCGAGGTAATCGGCCCATTCAGTCATCATACGGCGGCGCTCGGGCAGGTACTCCGCATAGTTGTATGCGGCCCGGATGCTGTTCCGCTCACTGTGGGCCAGTTGGCGTTCTATCCAATCCCGGTTGTAGCCGAGTTCATTCAGCATGGTGGAGGCCATCGCCCGGAAACCATGCTGGGTCATTTCATCTTTGGAGTAACCAGCCGCCCGGAGGGCGCGGACAAGGCTTATTCGGTTCATGGGAGTATCTTTTTCGGTGTTACCTCTGGCTGGAAAAACATAGCGCCCCTGACCGGAGAGCTTGTGTACTTCCCGCAGAATCTCCACCGCCTGACGTGCCAGAGGGATAATGTGCAGTTGCCGCATCTTCATTCTCTCCGCTGGGATGCGCCATTCGTTGGTTTCAAAGTCGATTTCCTGCCATTGCGCCAGGGCGAGTTCGCCAGGCCGGACGAACACCAGCGGGGAAAGCCGCAAGGCGCAGCGCACTGTGAATGTTCCTTTGTAGCTGTCCAGGGCCACCAGAAGCCTGCCTATGGCCTTTGGTTCCTTGACCGCCGCGAAATGCCTACTGTAGTCCATAGGGGTCAACGCGCCGCGCAGGTCGGCGGCAACATCACGTTCCGCCCGTCCAGTTGCGATAGCGTAACGGAAAATGCGCCCGCATTCGTTCAGTGCCATATGCGCCATGAAGCCCGCGCCTCTATCTTCGGCTCGACGTAAAGCCTCCAGCAACTCCGGGGCGGTAACGCTTCTGACTGGACGTTTGCCGACGGCCGGGAACACATATTTTTCCATGCGGCGCAGGATGTGATTCTTGTAGGCCGCCGTCCAGCGAACGGAATGCTTTTCCAGCCACTCCAGGGCGATTGCCTGAAAAGAGTTTTTGGCCGAAATAGCCGCAACCGCCTTGGCTTCCTGTTTGGCGGCGCTGGGGTCTATGTTGTCCACCAGAAGTTTTTTGGCCGCTTCTCGACGCTCCCGTGCTTCTTTCAAGCTGACGGCGGGATACGGCCCGATGACCAGCAGTTTTTGCTTGCCCATAAACCTGTAGCCCATGCGCCATGACTTGCCGCCTTGTGGAGTGATGTGCAGAAACAGCCCGCCGCCGTCCGAGTGCTTTTGTACTTTTCCGTTTCCTTGCTTGCGCTTTACAAAGGTATCTGTCAATTTCATAATTCACCTCCAGTGGTAAAATCTTCATAATTTCAGCTAGATTAAGGCGGAATGAGCACCCAAAACGTACCAGCAGATGTACCAGCATTGGGCACGTATTTTGGTGGTTTTCACTGGATGCGTACCCGGTCAAAATATCCGGTAATATTTTGATACTACTGGATAAATATGCCTTAAAAGACTGCCTGAAATTGAAAGTATCGTTTTCGGCCTTGTTAAGCATCTCTCTGGCTGAACTGGCGATAAAGATATGCGCCTTGTCACCGCCTTCACCGTTGGGGAACAGTTCTTTGAGCAGTTCCGCATGAGGCGTGTCCACCATTTCCTGGAACAAGTCCTTGATGGTACGGCTTTCATCCGCCAGCATGCAGGAGAGATCGTAGAGCGTGGCCGTGCGGCCCTGGCTGTGGCGGATCATGATGGCGCAATGCAGAATGGCCCCGCCGAGCATGGCAAACGCCGCCTTGCTCCAGTGATCCTCCAGGCCTTTACCGTTGGGATCAACCAGCATGGCCGCCATGTTCTGCACATCGGGAATCGCCATCATGGTGTCGATGCGCAGCTCTTCCAGCGGGTTGAAGGCGGCGGACGCTCCGGAAGGATCGGAGGGGTCAAAGCGCAGCACCACCTGATCCTGCGATTTGCGCCAGCCCGCTGTGAGCGCCCAGTTTTCACCTTTGATATCCAAGACAATGCTGGAGCCTTCCCAGGCCAGGAGCGTGGGCAGAATCAGGCCAACGCCCTTGCCGGATCGCGTGGGCGCGAAGACCATAATGTGTTCCGGGCCGTTGTGCCGCAGGTAGTGCTGCACTTCATCCGGCTTGCCCCGGAGCGAGCGCAGCAGCAGCGATACCCCCGTGTACTTTTTGAGCCAGCCGCCCACATAGACGCCCTTGCCCTCAAAGTAGCCCATGGTGCGGATTTCTTTCTCTTCCGCCCAGCGGGCCGAGCCGTGCAGGTTGGCGTTGGCCCTCAGCTTTTTCATGAAGGGCATCCAGTAAGCGATGACGATGAGTTGCGGCAGCAGGAACAGCGCCTGGCTGTGCGTTATGGCCTGCTCAATGAAACCGTAGGTATCGCTGGCGCTGAATTTCTCCTGCCAGGCGACCACTGACCAGGGCGCGTACCAGGGGAGCCCCAAGGCAACGCCCCACGGCTCGCCGAGCGCCGGGTGATAGGCGAAGTAGGCGGCTATGCGCTGGGTTGCCAGCGCCAGGCTGGCCAGGGCCAGCAAGAGCATGAACGGCAGATAGAGCCAGCGCAGATTGCTTTTTGGCGTATCCGTGCCCAAGCCGTATTTTGCGGGCATGACATTCTCCGTAAGAGGCCGTCATGCGGCGCTGGCTTGGGGCTCTTGGCCCGCAAAGAAAGCTTGATTTATTCTACCTGAATGGTTAGTCTGAATTCAGTCATAATTTTTCCCCTATGGAGGGTGTATGCAACTTCATTCAGACATCAAGCCTATTTCCTGGCTCAAGAACAACGCCAAGCAAATGGTGGAAACCGTTGCGGAAACAGGCAATCCTATGGTCATAACGCAAAACGGCGAAGCCAAAGCAGTTGTGATGAACGTCCGAGAATACGATCAGATGCAGGAGAGTCTTGCTCTGTTGCGTATGCTGGCTGATAGCTCCGCCGCTGCCGAAGCCGGGAAGCTCCATGACTCCGACGAAGTGTTTGACGACATTCGCCAAATGATAGCGGAGAAATGGAATGAGCGCGGATAAACCGTCCTGGCGGGTTAAATTCACCAGCCCAGCCAGAAAAGACATTAAGGACATTTTCTCTTACATCGCCGACAGGGATGGGCCGGACATTGCCGAAACGATACTGGAGAGATTTATTCAGGCGCGAGACAGCCTGAGCGAACTCCCTGATCGCGGGCGTATCCCTCCAGAATTGAAACGCGTTAATATCCTCTCGTACAGGGAAATCCAGGTGCGGCCTTATCGGGTTGTGTACCAAGTCACCAAGGCTATAGGGGAAGTCCATATTCATGTTGTTGCCGATGGACGCCGCAATTTTACCGAACTTTTGAAAGAACGGCTGCTCACATCTCTCACCGACGATACTGCCGAGAAATAAGCCCACTTTTTACCTCCCCGCCTTATAAGGCCGCTTAAACACCATGTCTTTGGTGACAATGACATTAAACTGGTAGCCGGGCCGGATTTCCAGCGTGGGCTTGATGTTCAGGTTCTTTTGCAGGAGCTGGAGCGTGGCCTGTCCAAGTTGCGAGGCAAGCGCCGCGCCCATTTCATCCTGGAGCGTGGGGTTGTCGCTGTCGCCGTTTCCGCTATCCAGAGAGTCCATGCTGTAGGACATGCCGCCTGTGATCATGCTCATAAGAATGGCCGAGCCGAAGATACGCAGGTAGTGGTTGTTCACCTTGTCCGTGTACCCGGCGTTGCCCGCCATATCCGAGCCGGGCATTGCGCCCAAGGTCACGGCAGAACCGTCCGGGAACACAATGCGGTTCCAGGCCACCAGAACCCGCTCCTGGCCGTAAATGACGCGGGAATCATACACGCCGAAGAGCTTTGCGCCCTGTGGAATGAGCAGGTTGCGGCCAGTGGCCGTATCAAAGACGTTCTGGGAAACCTGGGCGATGATGTTGCCGGGCAAATCGGAATTGATGCCAGTAATCATGGCTCCGGGAATGACCGCGCCGGTTTTCAACTCCAGTGGTTGTCCGGCTGTGCGGGTATGCGGCAGAATCCAGGCCGAATCCTTTTCCGCACGGGCAAAAAAGGCTTCCTTGTCCTTGTCGGCTGCGGGATCGTAGCCGTTTTCCCGCATAGCGGAGAGGTCAGGATTGAAGTTTAACCCGGCTTCCGGCCTGCGATCATCCTGCACCGCCACTCGCTGATCAGATTGGTCAGACGTGTCTGACGCTTTTTTCACGGCAATGGGCGCGGAAAGCGCCGTAAGCTGGGCTTGCGCTTTCATGCGGCGCAGGTTTTCCAGTTCCTGCCGGTACTGATCCGGCTGTTCCTGTGTTTTCTGCACCACAATCAGCGGCTCGCGCCCGCCTGCGGGTTTGGGCATATCCGGCTGGGTTATGGCCGGGGAACCGGCAGGCGGAGCCAGATTCAGGCCAGCACCTTCACCCATGAGTAAGGGCCGCTCCTCTTCTTTAATGTCCACCTTGGGAGTTGCCGCCTGTTCCCCTTCCTGGTTGTGGGCAAAGTTCACGCTATAGACCAGGATGCCGAGCAAAAAGAGCCCGGCCACAAGCACGGCATAGAGCGGCCAGCGGCTCATGCGGGCCACGTTGACCTTTTTGGTCGGCTCCAGGCTGTTGGGAGTGTTGTCGCTCATGGTTCCCCCTAATCCAGCGCGTTCATGCCCGTATCCCAGGCATGACGGACTTCTCTGGAAGCCCGGTCTATAATGGAGCGCCTGAATTCCTGCTCCGTGCGGCTCTGGCCAGCTTCGGGCTGGCCGCCCGCCGTGTAGGAACGGGCAAAGGCCTTGCCGTCCGAAAGGCGCAACTGGAGATACCAGGCGCTCTTTTCGTCCAGAGCGTCCAGGGTGTAGGCGACAACGAGTACATCAGCGGATTCCGCTGCGGCCAGGGTGAAACCCTTTGTCCGCAGGCCGCTTTCAAAGGCGGCGGCAAAATCGTTGGTTGCTTCCTTGGCCGGGAGCAGATGCAAAGAGGTATGGCCCGGAGGATACAGAACGGTCAGGCAGTCCACAGCGTCATCAGCAATGGCGGCAACCGCGCTTTTCCCCGGCAGAGGCCCGCACCAGGAACCGACCAAGCCCGGTTTGGCGCAGCCGGATGCGAACAACACGACAAAACAAAGGGAGAGAAGGACGTTACGCATTACTTGCTCCCCCTTATGATTTCCACTTTTTCCTGATCGCCGCCCACGCCAATGACCAGGGCAATGCGGTCAAAGAGGCCGTCCACAACCATGGCCGAGTCTTTGACGCGATAGTTTACAAGCACATCCTGCTTGCCTTTGCGTACCAACAGCACGGGCATTTCGCCGGAGGCGGAGTTTTCAGGCAGGCGGATAAAGGTTTGCCGCCCGTCATCATAGACGCGCTCCGGCTTCCATTTCGCCTTGCCCTTGACCTCATAATTGAAGTTCAGAGCGGACAGATCCGTGGTTCTGCCGTCCACGGTGGTGGAGTTCCACTCCTGTTCCTTGGCATCCCTGGCCTGCCTCCAGGCGGCCTGTTGCTTCAGGCTTTCCGAGTAGAGAAATCCAACATAGGGCGTATGTCCCGAACGCTGGGACACAAGGCGCAGGTGGTACACGCGGCGGTCAGTGGTCACGACAGCAGAGGTTTCCAGACCGGAATCCACCGGTTTTATGAACAGGTGCGCCGTAGCGCCAACGCCGGAGCCTACAGAGCCGGAATCCACCATCCAGCGGGAAGAATCGCCGACCACAATTTCATGCACGGTTTCACCGGCCTGCAATTCCACATCGCAGACCTGCATGGGCGCGGCCACAATAGTGGGCAGGCTCGCGCCATGCACATAAACCACCTTGCCGCCGCCAGTGAGAACCGGTTCAACGCTCTGACGCGACCAGTTGCCGGAAAGACGCAGCGCCTTCTTTTCCTTGTCGGTCAGGGGCACAACCGTGGGGTTGAGATAGTCAATTTCCGGCATGGCAGCCGGGGCCGAAGCATCAAGCGGCGGCGGATAACCGGGCGGAACCGGCGAAGCAGCGAAAGCCGAAGACGCAAAGAGCGTAAAGACGCAGACGAGTAAGAATATCTTTTTCATGGAATACCTCATTCCTGATTGTTTTGGGGTTTGACCGGAGCCGTCGCGCCAACGACTTTTCCGGCAGACAACGAAGTGATGTAGACGCCGCCGGGGTTGCGCAGAATCACCGCGTCCACGGTGGGCGGGTTGATCTGGATCGTTACCGTGGCTTCATAGGTATGGGCGTCCAGCAGAACACCTGCATGGCTGCGCACGGTTTCAACCCATTCCACCCGGTAGGAATCGGAGCTGACCGGCAGGGGCAGGCCTTTGATCTCCACATGCACGAGCTTGCCGGTCTTGGCGATTTCATAGGGGTTGTTGGCCTCGTACCACTCGCGCAGAACGCCCTTGGCGCTTCCAGCCATGAAGAAGGACAGGCGCTCAATCATTTTCTGCTGGAGTTCCACATCCGCCGTGACCGTGCGCCAGGAGCTGATGCAGGCGGCGATCTCCGCCTGAACAAGGCGTTGCGGCGTGGCGCTGGCCTTGTCGGCCCGCGCGACCACGGAAGACTTGCCCAGCTTGTCCACTTCGATGATGTAGGGCACGGTTTTCACCTGGCTGGCCTGAATCACGTTGCCGGTAATGGAAATTGCCGTGAGCAGCAGACAGAGAAAGGCGACCATGCGCCATTGCGCGGCCCGGCTGATGTAGGAACCGTACCGCTCCAGCCATTCTTCCCGGCCATTGAGATACGGGTTGCCGTTGCCGGAGGGCTCCGGGGCATGGCCCGTGAGTTTTGATTTGAAAAGAGACATTATTACCACCTATGATTGATCGTTTTTGTTCATGCGGGCTCGCTCCAGGCGTTCCTGCATTTCAGAGCGTGTCCGGGTGCTGAGAGATTTTTCGCCGGATGTTTTGGCATCCTGGCGGGCTCCCCAGAGAGATTTCGCCACGCCCACGGCTCCCGTGCCTTCCATTCCGGCCACCTTGGCGGCGTCTTTGACGTTCTGAATGGTGTTGTTCCCGGCCACCATCGCGCCGACTGCCCCGCCAGCCACAGCGGCGGCGGAAGCGGTCATTGCCGCGCCGCTGGAAACGTGCGAGCCGTTGATGATGCCCGCGCACACGTCCGGCAGAGATTTGACCAGGGCCAGCAGCACGACAGACGCGCCGATCACCACAAAGATGTCCTGAAGCTCCGCCGTAGATGTGGAAAAGCCTTCAATAAAGGCAATGCCCACGCCCAGGACGAGCTGCATCACGAAGAGTTTGAAGGCCACGGCCAGCACATAGCGAATGGCGTTGACGGCGTAATCCTTGAGAAAGGAGCTGCCGCCAAAGGCCACCAGAATCAGCGCCGCCGCCATGGCAACCATGGCTTCGCATTTGATGAAGACCACCTGCGCGGAAATGAGCGCGAAACACACGATGATCACCAGCGCAGCGATGAGCAGCGCAATGGAGTTGCCCGGCGACCAGATGGAGAGTTTGTCCAGCACCAGTTTCACAAGCTGCATGCCAGTAAGAAACGGCGATTCCGAGGAATACCCGCCCGGTGTCAGCTCCCTGCCGATGCTGCCGAGCCCGTTGATCAGGTTCCAGGCCCATTCATGGTAGTAGTTGATGACGGCCATGAAGAACCCGGCCATGAGCAGGAGCATGACGAACTGTTTGAAGATGTCAGGAATTTGGTCGCGGTTGAGCGCCGCCTTGATGCCCAGAAAACACACTTCCAGAGTTACCAGCCAGCGGAACACAATCAGGGCGTAGCGCTTGAGCGTCGGCTCCCAGGTACTTGTTTTGTTGTAGAATTCCCGCACCAGCTTGGACACGAAATCTTCGTCAGCGGCAAAGGCCTGCTCCGGGAGAAGCAGGAGAGCCAGAACCGGGAGGCACAGCACGGCCAGAAAAAGAAGGTTCTTTTTCATGGCAGCCGCCTAAAAAGGATCGGGCTTGGCTTTGGCCTTGCCGATCCGATCTGTTTTGATAGTTTCGCGCCAGGCTTCCTCGGACATCTGGCTTTCTTTTTCCGACTTCATCTGGCTGGCAAGCTGCGACTGCACCTGTGTGGCCATGAGTTCCCGCAGTTGGCGGGCCTCCTGCACCTGAAGCGCGGAAAGCTGATTCCCCGCCATAATGGCTTTTTGCTGGCCGTCCGGCGTGGAAAGCAGCTCGTCAATATAGCGCTGGAATTTCTCAGGATTTCGTTGCAAATCGTCAAGTTGCTGGCCGGAGAGCTGGAAGGTGGCCTGGGAGGCCTGATCCACAGACTCCGCCCATTTGTCCCATTCCTGGCGGTAAATGCGGTTGGCTTCTTCCACCTGCTCCGGGCTGGCTCCGGCCAGAGAGCCGAAGAGCGTCTGCTCCGGGAACAGCGTTGTAAAAATCTCGCCAAGGGCAACAATGTCACCGCGTTGCGTTTTGAGTGTACTGGAGAGGTGCGCCAGGCGCGTCAGGCTGTTTTTCAGCTCATTGACCAGGTTGGCCGGGAGTTTGGCCGTGTTCTGGAGCATGTTTTCGTACTGCTCAATGTTCTGCCGCACCATGTTGATCTGCTGGCGCGTCTGCTCCACGGCTTCTTGGTATTGCTTGAGGGCGTTGGAAAGTTGCTCCACATTGGTTATGCGATCCAGGAGTTGAATCAGGTTGGTACTGCAATTGGTGCAGGTGACAGTGAACGCATGGGCGGGCGTGGCGAACATAACCAGCACGGCCAGGCTCAAAAGGTATTTTTTCATACGGGTATTCCTATTAAGAGCCGGGAGGCCGAAGCCTCCCGGCGTTCGGGTTACGCAGCGCCGCGCTCGCGCAGCCAGGCTTCCTGCCAGGCGTCCGGGCCATGTTCCACGGCCAGTTCACGAATGCGGGCAATGCTTTCCTTGTCAGACGCGCCCACAAAGGCCAGCGCCTTGGGTCGCAAGGCGAGCTGTACCTTTCGCCGCCCCTGCGGACTGACAATGTAGTAGTCCTGCTTGGGAGTGCTGGTTTTCAGGATGTTGATCTGTTTGTCGTTAAGGCCCATGCCCGTGTAGAGTTCCTTTTGCCCGGACTCTTCGGCGCTGCCGTTGGGCAAAAAGATTTTCGTCGGGCAGGACTCGGTGAGTACGTCCAGAATGCCGGAGTTTTTGGCGTCGGAAAGGCTTTGCGTGGCCAGAATCACCGCGCAGTTGGCTTTACGCATGACCTTCAGCCATTCCCGAATCTTGGCCCGGAACACCGGGTGCCCCAGCATAATCCAGGCTTCATCCAGCACCAGGATCGTGGGCGATCCGTCCAGCGCCTTTTCAATGCGCCGGAACAGATATGTCAGCACCGGCACCAGGTTTTTGTCGCCCAGGATCATCAGGTCTTCGATTTCAAAGACCATGAAGCGGGAGAGGTTCAGGTTGTCCGTGTCGGCGTCCAGCAACCGCCCCATGGCCCCCTGCACTGTGTAATGTTGGATCGCCTCCTTGATCTCTCTGTCCTGCACCACATGGTAGAAACTGGTCAGGGAGCGCAGATGCGACGGGTTTGCGGCCAGTGTTTGCATGGCCGTATGAATGGCGTTGCGGTGGCTGGGCATGACCGTGAACTGCTGCAAGTCCATGAGGGACGCGATCCATTCCTCCGCCCAGGCGCGTTCCTCTTCCGAGTCGATGCGCTGGAGCGGCGCGAAAGCCAGCTTGTCCGCATTACCGATATTGTAGTGATCGCCGCCCGCGCCGAAGCAGAGCGGAAACAGGCTCATGCCCTTGTCAAAGGCGAAGATGCGGGCGTTTTCGTAGCAGCGGAATTGCGCCGCGATGAAGGCCAGCAAAGTGGATTTGCCCGCGCCGGTAGGCCCGAAAATGAGCGTATGCCCCAAGTCTCCGGCGTGGATGTTGAACCAGAACGGCGTGGAATTGTCCGTCATCAGCACGGCCAGCGGCCTGGAGTTGGGCGGGTAAAACGGGCAGGGATTGACCGGAGAGCCTGTCCATACCGAAGAAAGTGGCAGGAGATCCGCCATATTTAGCGTGTTGACCATGGGACGCCGCAAATTGGCGTAGCTGTTGGCCGGGTGCGTACCGAGCCAGGCCTCCAGGGCGTTCACAGACTCGATACGGCAGCCGAAACCCAGCGTCTGCACCGTGCGGCGCAAGTCCCTGGCCCAATCCTGCAAGCGTTCCGGGTCTTCGTGCATCAGGACAATGCACGAAGTCAGGTAGCCCGCGCTGACGTAACCGCCTTGCACTTCCGTGAGCGCATTTTCCGCGTCCTCTGCCATGAGCAGCGCATCGCGGTTGGCGCGGGCGTTGGGGTTGTTGAAGAACTGATCCAGGAAGCGGTAAACCTGTTGCCGCCAGCCCTTGCGGTAGGAATTGATTTCCTTGGCCGCGTCATACTGATCCAGACAAATGAAGCGGCTGGAGAAACGGTACTCCAGGGCCAGGGCGTCCAGATCCCGGAGCATGGCCGGGTAGGACTCCTGCGGCAGCCCGTCCAGCGACAAGACCGTGAGATACTGCTCACCCAGGCGCGGCATGATGCCGCCCACCAGGTTTTCGCTCCCCAAGAGCGCATCCAGGTACATGGGCGTTTTGGGCACCCGCATGGGCTGGAGTTCCCCGGAAACGCAATGCTGAATGTGCGAGAGCAGATCCGACTGGAGCCAATCCTCACCGTCACTGTCGGGTATGGAATATTCCAGCAGCCGATCCATATAGAGGACGGCGGAGAGCGCGTCTTCCAGTTCTTCTAGCATGTTCTGGAAGTAGACCAGCGCCTTTTCCAAAGCGCCTGCCGTGGCCACGCCCGCCTGAGCTTTCCCTGCGAGCTTGGCGGCCTGGAAGTTCGGTTTATAGGTGACGGTCATAATGGCGCTGGTGCTGAAACAACGGTTGCCGCTGAAAAACTCTCGCCGTTCATCATCAATGATCTGCGTCACCGGATCGGGGAAATGCCCTTTCTCCGGCGCGGGGTAAGCCTTGTGCGAACTGCGAATGGCATCCATGTGCAGCATCCAGCCGCTTCCAAGGAGCTTCACAGCGTTGTTGAAGCGACTGGAAACGTCCGCCACCGCGTTTTCCGTGGAACTGGCCGTATCCTGGCCGCGCACTTCCCAGCCCGCCATGAACGAGCCGTCCTTGTTCAGGATCACGCCGGGCTCCACCAGCCCGGCATAGGGCAGCAGATCCGGCAGGCCTTTGGTTTTGGTGCGGTAGTCGATGAGCTTCAGCATTTGAAACCCCCGACTGCCCGCCACCGGCCAGACCTCGCCGGGTAGAATTCTTGTTGCTTGACGTGCCGCAGCCACACCCGGCTCATAATCGGATCAGCCTTGGCCATACGCCGGAGCGCAAAAACCGACAGAACCCAAAAGCCAATGGCCGACACAATGGAAACCGCCGTGAGCCCGCCCACGCCCACCAGGAGCGCGATCAGGGCGCTGGTCATAACCAGTTCCCGTTCCGCGCCGAGCACATGGGCATGTCGGTGCAGGGATTGGTGAATGGGGAGGAATCGCCTCATATCACCGCCCCGGAGAAGGAAAACACCGAGTTCACGATGCTGGCGGCAAAGGCGATGAAGGAAATCCCGAAGACCACGGAAAGCAGCAGCTTGAAACCGCCGCTGATATCATCTTTGTTCATAATAAAGATGACGCCGCAGAGGGCCATGGCCACAATGGAGATCCATTTACCAGCCGGGCCGGTAATGGTGTTCACCACCCGCTCCAGCGGGCTGGAAAACTCGGTGATGCCGCCGGATGCAGCGGCAATATCGGGAAAGCAGAGGCAGAGAGCCATCAGGCCGAGAACGGCCAGCGGCTTCAGGAGGGACTTAGCGTTGGGAGGAAGGGTTTTCGCGTTCATAACGATCTCCATTATGGAGGCCGTCATGCGGCGCGAGGTTGGGGCACGAGGCCCGCAGGTGTAAGCGGGTTTTGCAGCGCGGGCATTGAAGCTCGATTTCTCCGGCTTCAAGCTGGCCACGCGCCAGCAGGCGGTTGCAGTGACCGCAACGGTATTCCGGCGCGGTTTTCACGGGCGCTTTCATGCGGCCTCACCGTCCTTATGCGGCGTCCGCCGTGTAGAGCGTTTCCGTTTCATAAAAGTCCTCCTTATGGTTGAATTTGTTGACTTTGACGATGCTGGAAATACGCCGCCGATTGTCCGGCGTCTTTTCCATATACACAGCCAGATCCACAGCCCGCCCGATGAGCTTTTGCTTGGGGCCGAGTCCGGCTTCTTCCACCAGTTCTTCCAGGCGCGGCAAGGCTTCCTCCGCGCTGTCCGCGTGAAAGGTGCTGACTCCGCCCGGATGCCCGGTGTTCCAGAGCTTCAGCATCTCCAGGGCTGCGGAGTCCCGCACTTCGCCCACCAATATTCGCTTGGGAGCGTAACGCATGCTGACCTTGGCCAGCTTGCGCATGTCCACTTCGGCAAGCACGGACGTGCGCAAGAACACCGTGTTGGGACTTTGAGATTGCAGCTCCGCCGTGTCCTCCAGGATAAGCAGGCGGTGGGAAGGCGTGAGCCGGAAAATGGCGTCAATAACCGCGTTGACGAAGGTGGTTTTGCCGGAAGACGTACCGCCGACCACAACAATATTCAGACGGCGGCGCACCGCGTCTTCAATTATCTCGATAGCCCGCGTGGTAATGGAGCCTGCGGCGGCGTATTCCTCCAGGGTGAAAACGCGGCTGGCCTTTTTGCGGAGCGAGAGGGACGGCCCCGGCCCGACAATGGGCGGGAACGTGCCTTCAAAGCGCGAACCGTCCAGGGGGAATTCACCTTCAACAATGGGGTTTTTTTCATTGACCGTGAGGTTCAGGCCGCTGGCCACCTGCGAAAGTATCAGCCGACCTTGCGCCACCGGGATTTCTCCGATGGGCTCATGATCCTGACCGTACTTCTCGATCCAGAGCGAGCCGTCCGGGTTGAGCATGATCTCGATCACCTCCGGGTTTTCCAGGGCATCCATGAAGAGCGGCCCGCAAGAATGGCGCAGGCCTTCCAAAAGGCGCGGATCGTCACAAGGGCGCATCAGCATCAGCGCAGCCCTCCCAGCACGAACACCGCCACATTGAGCAGCGCCGACACGCCCACAATGGCGGCGAGCCAGGCCGTGCTGTTCTTGAAGGCCTGAAGCCGGGCCGCGTGATCGTCAAAGACCTTGCGGATACCTTGTACCGAGGCGGAGGAAAGACTGTCCGTGAGTTGGGCAATGCCTTCCTGGACGCCGGAAACATAGGCATCCGTTTTCTCGGTCATGAACTTGCCGAGGCCCTCCTGATGTTTGTCCTGAAGTTTTTCCACTTCGCGCAGGTGGGCATTGAGTATGGTTACGACCATAAGAATAGGATCGGCTTTGTCCACAACGGTTTCATGCGTGTGCGCGAGAAGCGCCCTCACCTGCTCAAGGGGCATCCCGATGCCGTCCGGCAGCAGGTTTTTGTCCTCAAGCTTGGCGGCGAGTTCCTTCACCTCTTTCTGATATGCAGCGTCAGACATGGTTCCCCCTATGCGATGGCAGCCAGTTCCACTACGGACACAAGCTCGTTCCAGTACCGAGTCAGGCGCGAGCGCATGACTATGGACAGGCTGGAGTTGATGCCCGTGGCGAAGCTCTGGCGCTTGGCGAACAGCATTTCCAGATCCTTGCCCAGCGTGGCCTTGTTGCCTTGGGGGATGGTGATGACGGCGTGAAACTGCCCGCCGAACTCCTTGTAAACCTTGAATTCTTCAAAGGGCCGGTCGTCCATGCGGATTTCCCCGAAATAGGGATTGAGCCAGACCACAATGGGAGATTCGGGAAAGCCGAGGGCCAGAGAGCGCAGGCCAAGGGCGGTATCGGCCACGGCCTGGCCGCCCGTGATCACGCTGTGGAAATAGACGCTGTGCCCGCTGTCCGTGAGGATGCCCAGCACGTCATTTTCCTTGATGTAGCTGTTCAGCGCCAGAAAAGAGGACGCGCCGTTGTCCACAATGACATGCGTTTCCGGCGGCAGCGCGGCGATGGCGTTGATCAGGCCGTCAAACTCGCGCGGGTCAATGTCGCCGTCTTTCAGGATGTCCAGGCGCGTGACCTCAAATTCCTTGAACCCGGCCAGCGTGGAATTTACCGGGTCGGTGTCAAAGGCCATGACCTCTTTGCCCAAGTGGCGCAGCACCTGGTACAGGATAACGGCGATCATGGATTTGCCCACGCCGCCCTTGCCCTGCTGAATGAAATGAATAGTTGCCATAGTTGTTGTTCCTTTTGGTTAAATGGCTTCGTCGGGATTCATGTCCCGTGGATCGGGAAACTTGCCGCTGGCCGGAGTGATATGGCGCGGCTCGGCAGAACGAACTGGCGGAGCAGGCGCGACTTTGGCCGGAGGCGCGGGCGGCGCTTCTCCGGGTCTGTGCTTGTCCAGAGAAAGGCGACGCATGTGGTAGCAGAATGCACCGTAGGACATGGTGATTTTGCCTTCCTGCTTCAAACGCCGGTGAATCTGAGAATGTTTCCAGCTTTTCTGAAGAAATTCCTTGATCGCATCCAGACAAGCCACAAACTCGATCCCAGCCATATTGTTCGGTAAGCGTTCCTGCTCAGACGCCATAGCCGCTTCCTTTTCTCCCACATCCTGCTACGAAGAGAGTGCGTAGCCATGGCACAGTCTCAGTCTTTACGCAGCTTTCACATGTGCGGGTGTGGCCAATGTTCAAATATTGCCAATATGTTTGCATATCCTGAAACCTCCTTTAAAATATTTTGAAGAATTTCCTTCTTTACTTAGCAGGAATTTTTACATAGACAAGAAAGGAATTTCCGGTATATTGGGTAAAACCGGAGGCAAGACATGACAACAAAAAACAATTTTGCCATGGCGCTGGAGCGGGCTTTTGTGGAGCTCGTGGCGAACAGGGTGAAAGAACGCGGCTGGAAAAAGGGCGAGTTCGCGGCCAAGGCCTGGCCGGACGATACACCTAAAGCCGCAGCCGCCAGATGGACGGCCATGCGCAGTAAGGCGTCCAACACCGGAAAGCCGCAGGGCGTTCAGATATCGGATGCACAGCGTATGGCGGAAGTGTTAGAGGAAGATCTCAGCTACCTTCTTGCCGTGGCAAAAGAGCAGGCTAGGCAACAGGTAGAAGCATAACCTCTGTTCAAAGTAATTTTAAGCATAATTTTCTACATTTTCCTTCTTGGTTATGTGATTGATTAATGGATACTCCCAAGCAAATTACTGTCGCCGGTCAGGAGATCGACTTAGAAAAGGCAGTAGCCGACACGCTGGAAAAGCTCCTTGCGCCGGTGGCGGAAGCCATAGGCGAAATTGAGCTGATACGCCGGAAGGAATACTTGACGGAAAGGGAGGCTGCGCTGCTGTTTTCGTTGTCAGCGGCGACGCTGAAGACGCAAAGGAGCCGTGGGGTCGGGCCGCCATACATAAAAGCTGGTGGCAAGATACTTTACCAACGGGCTGATTTAAGAATTTTTTTATTAGCGCAGGCCATACACCAGATCGAAATATAAATTTTCAAGTAATGATGGCAACACGATGGATGTTTTGACTCCAGAACAGAGACATAAAAATATGTCGCGAATCCGCTCCAGTAATACGAAGCCTGAAAAAACAGTTCGCTCCCTTCTGCATAGACTCGGCTATCGCTTTAGGTTGAATGTGCGGAAGCTTCCTGGAACACCTGATATCGTCTTGCCAAAATATAAGACAGTAATTTTTGTTCATGGATGCTTCTGGCATAGGCATTCTGGATGTAAAGAAGCTTCTATACCAAAAACTAACACTGAAAAATGGATGAATAAGTTTTCAGAAAACATTCAGCGTGATAATCGGGCAGTTCAGGCGTTGGAGCAGGCTGGCTGGTCTGTGTTTGTTATCTGGGAATGTGAAATCAAAAATAAAGAACAGCTTGCCGCTCGTATTCAAGCTGCATTGCCTTCTCAGGAGAAGAGATCAAAATGATACCAGTAATTGACGTCTTTGCGGGGCCTGGCGGCCTTGCAGAAGGCTTTTCTTCTATTCAGGAGGCAACCGGAACGGTATTTGCTGTGCGCCTTTCAGTGGAGAAAGAAACCGAACCATTTCAAACGCTTCAGTTGCGTGCTTTTTATCGGCAATTTCAATATGGAGACGTGCCTGAGGAATACTATCAGTTTCTGCGTAAAGAGATTGTACTTGCAACGCTTATAGAAAAATATCCTGCCCAAATGAAGGCCGCTCGGGACGAAACATGGCAAGCAACTCTCGGACAATGCGATACAAATGAACTTGATTCGCGCATACAGGCTGCCCTCAGCGGAGAAAACAACTGGGTGCTGATAGGAGGGCCACCATGCCAAGCATACTCCACGGCAGGTATCGTGGGGAATAGAACAAAAGCAAATTATCAGCCTGAGCATGATGAGCGTTACACTTTATATCAGGAGTATATCCGGATAATAGCAAAGCACCAGCCTTCAATATTTGTCATGGAAAATGTGCCTGGCATGCTTTTCGCGAAGCTTGATGGTAAAAAAATTGTTGATGATGTCATCGACGGATTACGCAAGCCTGGAGAATTCGCTTACAGAAAATTTGGAATATGGCCTGATGCTCCAGGGTATAGACTAGCTTCATTAAGCACTGGGCTCAGTGCGTATGATGATAGTGCAGGCGTTTTTTTAGTGAACTGCGAAGAATATGGAATCCCCCAGTCCAGGCAGAGGGTGATCATTCTCGGTTTTCGTGAGGATTTGGATATTTCTTCCTTCAAACCGCCATCAGTAGCAGCAATAACATCAACGGGGTCTGTATTAAGTGATTTGCCCAAGCTCCGTAGCAAGCTATCAAAAGAGCCTGATGGGCTTGAGGAGTGGCGCACAGTTTTTGCAAATCTCGAAGATGCAGCTTGGGTGGAGAATGCTGGTGAATTGCACGGGAAAAAGCTTCGTGAAAGCATAACGCAAGTTGCGAGAATTTTGTGCCAGAAATCACCCAAGGCTTATGGAGAAGACTTCAGCAAATGCGCCGGAAAGGCATCGTGGAATGCAGACTGGTATTTTGATCCAAAGTTAGGAGGCGTTCTTCACCATGAGGCGCGTCCGCACATCAGAATGGATTTACATCGTTATTTATTCTGCGCGTGTTTTTTAAAAGTAAAAGGCAAGTCTCCGAAACTACCGGATTTCCCTGAAGACCTTCTGCCTAAGCATCAAAATGCAACCTCAGGTGACTTCAAAGACCGATTTAGAGCTGTGCCTTCCGGCAAGCCTTCACATACGATTATTTCTCATCTGGCAAAGGATGGCCATGCCTTCATTCATTATGACCCCAAACAGTGCAGGAGCATCACTCCGCGCGAAGCTGCCAGAATACAAACGTTCCCGGATAATTATTATTTTTTTGGAGGAAGAGCTTCGCAGTTCCGGCAGATTGGCAATGCTGTACCGCCATGGCTTGCGCACATTATCGCTAAAAGTATACTCCCTATTTTTCAAAAACTGAAATGACGCCAGGGCGTGATGCATATGCGGAGAATCTTACTGAAATTGAATTCAAAAGTTGTTCTCTTGCCCTAAATAGCGGAGAAAAATAGGTTCTATTTTCTATTAAGTGCTGGGGGAGTCCTACCGGATATTTATAGGAAACAATCAGAATGTAGTTTTTATCTCCAAAGTGAATTTTTAAGCCTTCGCCTTCATGATAAAATGATTCTGCGCTCGTAATTTGATTGGCAGACCCTTCAGGTACAAGGGCTGCTAGCAATCCTAAGCGGACACCAATATTGTTTTGCGCGTGATCACAGGCAGCAGAGCATTCAAGCATACCGATTTTACAAGTCGAGATAATTTCATTTGCCCTCGCTGCTTGTCCGTTAGCAGTTAGGTTTTTTATTTTCCCTTTATCAAAAAAATGGCGCTGTAATGCTTCTCGATTTTCACCTAAGTAGCTTGATAGAAAGGTGTTTTCTGGAGTATCGTTGAGTTCAAGAAATAACCCTCGATGAGAAAAAGTTCCTTCTAGCTTGTCTATCAATAGGTATGAATTCAATTTGCAGACAACAGGAGCTTCTAGCTTTCCAGCACCCTTCTCGTTAAAAACAGACTGCCATGTTTGGCAGCAAGCGGAATCTGTCGGAATTGATAAAAATTTATCTTCTAGCAAAGGCAAAAGGCCTGCATCTATTGCAGCAGAGGGGTCTTCATCCGTATGCTTGCCGCAGGCCGCAGTTCCTATAGAATGAAAAATTTTTGAAATTCTATCCTTGGGGTAGAGAGGCTTTGAGATCACTGGAGCAGATGCATCTGGAGGCATTGCTTCAACTTCTTTTTGCAGTTTGGCGAGTAGGGACGAAACAGTGCTACTATCAACAGGTTCTTTTAGCTCAAATAAATTCTGCGTCACAGTTGAGGCCGCTGTGGCTGTGCGACTTTCCCATGCCATCATTGCAAAGACTTGAGGGTACTGCGCGACAATTTGGGAAATATGCTCTCCAAGAGCTTGGAAATCATACTCGCCCTCAACTCCACCAACCAAAAATTTTTCTTTATGAAGAACTGCAATACCAACGGGAAGCACAACTTCTGGCGTGCGCTCAAAGGCTGTTTTGAGAACATTATCCAAATTCGCTTTAAAATCTGACCAGACAATTAATATGTAAGGCCCTCTTAACCGTAACTCTCTTAAGACTGTGCTGATATGAGTTGCCTGATCAGAAGAGCCCCGAGTTGGAGCCCTTTCAAGATTTAAATCGAGAAAGACCAATCGGGCGGTGGGCAACTCATTTATAGTTGAATTTTGCAGGCCCGTCAGAGCATCATACCTCAAAGGAACACAGGCTAGCCCAGCAGATTGAAGTCCCCACAAGATCGCATACAAATCTTCTTCTTTATCATCAACAACAATGCTTAATGTTTTAAATAAATCAAGCCCGCTGAAGTGCACGTGAAGAGGTTGTTCTATCGATGTACTCATTTGCGCCCCCGTCTGAATCTTAGGCCTATTGCTGCTCCGGATAATGAGTTTTCAATATCAAGATCATCAATATCTTGAATTATATGAAGATCTCCACCTTGAGTCTCCATCACCATTCGGGCAAAATATAATCCCAAGCCCATTCCTCCTGCTCTGGTTGAAACAAACGGACGTACCGCCATATCAGGTTCAATACTGAACCCTGGGCCGTTATCTAGAACAAAGACAGCTGGGCCTTCCACAGCCCAATCTGTGACCGTTCTGATCGCTATTGCTGGAGTATACTTGTTATCTTTTTCTTCTTTTGTCCGACGAGTCCAGTAGATGGCATTATCTATCAGGTTCGTTATTGCTGAAAGGTAGTAATTTAATGATCCGGAAATGTTAAAATCAGGATCTTCATCTGTCAGGACAGGGCAACTCACAATGATATTATGTGCTTCAAATCTACCATGATTCAGGTCAATAACTCTCTGCAAAAATTGTTTTGCGCTGATTACTCTAGGTTTTTCCTTGCGAAATAGCTCTGCAAACCCACTTAAAAGGCTTGCAAGATGGTTTGCTCGTTTTTTTAGTGTAGGCAAATCTTCATTTCTGTTGATTCCTTCTACAATTGACTTGATTCCTCTCTCAGCCTCATGGAAGAGAACTGCTATGTTCAAGCCCGCACCTGCGCCAATAGCTGCTTCCTGGAGGGTACTATATTCCTTCGCAATCGTATTTAACTTTGGGGTAAGCTCTTTTACCAGCTTATGCTTTTCACTCAATTTGCGGAGATCTTCAACTGCCTGTTCAAACCGTGCAGAAGGTTCTGTTACCTGCTTATCTTTAGGTTTTAGCGCTTCATTTAATGCCTCTCGATCATCCTGGCGAGATCGGTTAAATAAATCTATAGCGCTATTTATAATTCTACGAAAATTTACAAAAGCCTGGTTTTCATCAAACCCTTCACGATTTGTTTTTTCTATTAGCCTGTTGCTTTTCTCAGCATCAAGCTCTATTGCTGCAATAACTGCGTTTGTCGCCAATTTGCGCCCAGGCTTGTTGACTCTCTCCACGTTTAAGCCTAACCAATCGTCGCCGGGTTCTCCGTAATTGTATACACGCATACCATCACGATAAACTCGAATCCCACCTTGCTCGTTCAGAAAATCTCCGACAAGTTTCGGCTCCCCGCCTTGACGTTTGAGAACTTCTCTAGTCCGGTCATAGACATAGAAATTTCCTGAGATTGGTCCTATCCCATGTAAGATATCAGAGTTTACCAATATAGGCCCTTTAGGCGGTCTCCCAGGAACCTCAAGAGTGGATTCATGTTCAAGGGGCTCGAGATCCAGTCTAGTGGGAGAATCATCTTCCCAATGATCTGCTACAAGCCTGCTATCTAGTGTACGGAAAGCTGATGGCGGCGAAAATCTATATCGCCACCAAAACCATCCGTCTTCATCCAACTGAAATTGGAATCTATATATAGCGCGGGATTTTATATCTTTTGCGGTAAGAAGGTCTTCCAGCCAGTTTTCGTGTCCTGGAACATCAAGCGTTGCTGTAAAAGCATCTTTACGTGTGGCAAATGGATTTACAAGGGTAGTTACAAGCCTATGAAGCTGTCTTATTTGACGCCTGTCCCATGTAGGGTCATTGCGCAAATTGGTAATCTGTATACTTGTTCCATGTTTCTTCCCTGTAAATAGCTTTGGATGCCTTGCCCTGACTCCAACTCGAACATCCTCAACAGAAGCCCCAGATCCAACCGCATCATCAAGCAGGTCGGATAAATCTATATTAACGACATATTCCACATCAGAGTCATCTTTACGCGTAATTAGCCGCAAAGAACTTCCCAGCTTAAATGCGGCAAGACGGCCAATTCCTTTCTCGCCAAGTGGGATGCGCTCAAATATGGGGGTTCGCCTATGCCCGCTTCCTCGCTTAAGCTGGCCTCCTAGCTGAAGCCATCCATTACGAATAGTATCAAGATCCATCCCGTTGCCGTTGTCGTTTACTCGGATAAACGGCTCATCAGCATATAAATCAAGAGTCACATGCGCAGACTTGGCATCGGCATCGTATGAATTTTTTACTAGCTCAAAAACTGCCAGGTGAAGGCTACCTATTAGTTCATCACCAACAAGGCGAAGCAGATGAACATTGGCTTTAAGGGGTTCAAAACTTTCTCTCGCGGAATCAATTCTCTCACGAATTTTATCCGCTTCCCTTTTTAACGCTCCCTGTGCATGAAAAAATTCATTCCAAATTTCTTTGTCCAACCGACCGACATTGCTAAATCCTTTTTTGCCTTCAGAATGTGCACTAGGATCTAGGCTGCGAAAGTTCGCTAGTTTAAAAATTATGCTTGAGCGCTCCCGCCCGGCATTTGAGGATTTACCAGACTCCGACATTGCCAGGTCGGCCAGCATTGATGCCAGGGCGATCACATCAGGATGTTTTACATCTGGAATATAGCCCTCGCCCTTGACATATAATTCAAGCGCTAGGATCAATTCCTCCCTGGTCCAAGCCGGTTTTGCTGGCATAGTGGCTCCTAATTTTTACTCAGAATCTCTTTATTGGCTGTAAAAACAGTAGCGCAAAGCGCATGTACACGCAACATGGGTATGATGATTTGCGAATACGTCCGCGTAGGTATCAAACGGAAAAGGGCTTGCGATATTAACCGTAAGCCCTTTTCCGTTTAAATTTAATAAATATTTTAGTCAGATACTATTTTAACTCGTAGTGGCATTCGATATAAATATTTACTCCACCCGCGCCCCAATCCGCTCAATAAACTCCACAATTTCCTCCGCCCGCCAGACGGTTGTGCGTGGGCCGAGCTTTACCGGCTTGGGGAAGCGGCCTGTTTTGCAGCCTTCCCACCAGGCGCTTTTGCTGATCGGGACGAGTTGCAGGACTTGGGGGAGTCGAAGGAAGCCCACTTTGGGAATGGTTGTCATGGTAGTCATTATTACACCTCCTGATAGGTCGTTGGTATTTGCTGGAAGTGTATCACGGCTTTTTTGGCGAGCCATTTTGGTTGCGGAAAAGTCTGGTCTGAAGCATTATTGGATGGCATTGCATTGTACTGTGTGGACAAATTTTTTGTTGACAGGGTTTTAAAAATCCTTGTTTTTAGGTCGGTTGCTGTTTCAAGGCACCTGATAAAGTCCACTATAACAAAAAAAGCGGCGTACCCTCGAAAGCAATGCGCCGCCTGGTTATGTTGCAATAGCGGTTATAGTTGGCCGTGGCCCTCATGCGTCTGGACGTAAGCCTTCAAGACCGCGTTCATGCGGCTCTGATAGCCGGAGCCGGTGGCGCGGAACCATTCCTGCACATCGGCGTCTATGCACAGCGTTATCTCCTGAGTCTCTTCCGTGGACTTGGAGGACTGCATGCGCCGGGCGGCTTCAAAGAAAGCCTCATCCAGCGGCAAATTGTCGGCATCTTCTTCGGCTGCAAGCGTAACTGCCGTGTCCGGCGCATCCTTTAGCCGCTGCCAGTCCGTCTTTGATTCTGCGGCCTGGACATCGCGCAAGGTCATATGGGTATGCGGCTTTTTGCTTGATGTGTTTTTCATAATTTTTCCTTTTACTTTTCCGCTTTCAGCTTGTCGAGGAAGTCTGCCCATTCCTGCATCATTTTAGTTCGTTGTGGCAGATACTCCGCATAGTTATACGCCGCCCGCACGTCGTTCCTTTCTCCGTGGGCGAGTTGGCGTTCGATCCAGTCCCGGTTGTAGCCGAGTTCATTGAGCAGCGTGGAGGCCAGCGAGCGGAAGCCGTGGGTGCACATCTCATCCTTGGTGTAGCCCATGCGGCGGATCGCGTTGAGCACTGTGGCGTCGGCCAGCGGGCGCGTTGCCGTGCGGATGGAGGGGAAGAGGAGTTTGCCGTTGCCGGAAAACTCTTGCAGCTCTTTCAGGATTGCCACCGCCTGCCTGGAGAGCGGCACGATGTGCATCTGCTTCATTTTCATGCGCGTGGCCGGGATGCGCCATTCGTTGGTCTCGAAATCGAATTCCGTCCATTCTGCGGCCCGAAGTTCGGTCGGGCGGACAAAGACCAGCGGAGCCAGCTTCAGAGCGCACACTATGGGAAAATAGCCCTCATAAGCGTCAATGTTGCGCAGAAGCTGAGCCACCTTTTTCGGCTCGGTAATGGCCGCTCTGTGCGTGACATTTCTGGGGCGTATCGCTCCGGAGAGGTCTGTGACCGGGTTACGTTTGGCCCGGCCTGTGATCACGGCAAAGCGGTAGATCTGCCCGATGATTTGCAGCAGGCGGCGGGCGGTTTCGTTCTGGCCTTTCTTCTCGATGGGTTGGATGACCTTCAAAATGTCCAGGGCTTCCATCCGGGCGATGTGTTCCTCGCCGATGACCGGAAAGATGTACTTCTCCATGCGGTACATGACCGTACCCCGGTGCTTTTCCGTAAAGTCGGTTGTCCGGGCCTCGAACCATTCCAGGGCGATATTCCGGAACATGTCCTTCACTTCCGAAATCTGCTCTTCTTTGGCAATTTTCCGCTTCGCGGCGGGGTCAATGCCGTCGGCCAGGAGCTGTTTGGCCTCCAAGCGCTTTTCACGGGCCTTTTGCAGGGTGACTACCGGGTATTCACCAAAGCTGAGCACTTTTTCTTTACGCTCAAAATAGTAGCTCATGCGCCAAAGTTTTTTGCCGGAGGCGGACAGGTAGAGGTACAGCCCTCCGCCGTCAGCAATTTTCATGGGCTTGCCAGCGTACTTCAAATTTTTGATCTGAAAATCGGTTAATGCCATGTCGGTTCTCCTTGAATTAGGGTGGATTTCAGGATACCCGATTGGACGATAATGCTTTTTATTTCAGAGCATTAAAAGAAAAACCGGGTATCGGATTGCTACCGCATTTCGATACCCGGAAAAATACCCGCAAAGCTCTTGGATTAGCCTGGATTTGGCTGGATTCGGCAAATGGCCCGAATCGCTAAAAAGCAAGAGCGGCAAGGTTTTTTGTACCTTGCCGCTCTTTATAAACCAAAAATTGGCGTCCCCAAGGGGGATTTGAACCCCTGTCGACGGCGTGAAAGAGCGAATTTGTACCGGATTGGCACCGTATCCCACTGAAATAACATGGGCCAAACTGGATAAAACAGGGTAAACCGTTTCCGAAACCGTTTCCGTTTTCTGCTATGGGTAGGTTGGTGGTATCCAAGAAGTCATCTGGTCAATCTCGAAAAATAGCCACCGACTGCATACGCTGTTCGCCAGCGCGGATATTTTGATGTGCGCCCGCGCCAGCTTCAAGACAGCGCCAGACCTGACACCACATGGCAGCTACAAAATGTGCGAAAAATTCTGGACACTACCTCTGATTGGATCTCTCCGAGGCGCGCCTGTTTGTACTGCCCGAAAAACTGCGCTTATAAACAGGCAATTGTCACGAGATGAACGCCCAACATGCCATTCATTTCATGGGAGGTGAAACCTCGAAGTTCTCCCAGATTCGATCTGAAATGTCGCGTCGTCGATGAACCCAGTCCCTCAAGAGACCTCCGAAAAGACCATGATGGCGACATTATTAGGATGCATCATGCGAATTCCAAAGCCGTATAGCCGAAGAAACGCTTATAGACCAGCGCAATGGCCCGTTACCGCATTCACACACAACACGGTACAGGTCGCGTGTACGGCCGATTGGCCGTGATGTTTCAATTTTTGTTGACAATTTACCGCACTTAATACACGGACGAATCACAATGGGCGAATTTTCTTTATCCATGAGGCGAGAATAATAGATGCAAGAAATCCAGTCAAAGATTGTTTCAAATAAATAGCAACATCTATAATAAAATTTGAACATACTATGCAGTCACGGTTCGCTTTGCACGTTTACGTCCTTTCTCTTCAAGCGTCTTCAGGCTAGTAAACCATGTCATCAATCTTGTTGAAATTTTATGTGCGGTAAAATGCTGGTTAAAAACCGCGCAGCCCCGCGACCTCATGGCGTTTCCACCATACACAAGCGCCCAAGCAATGCTGACCGCCCATCCTTGCCTGACGCCGTGAAGATGGCATGGCCCCAACCGAAGCCTGCGTCTCAACCAACCCACGCAAGGCCGATTGACACACAAAAGCGATGCAAGACGTGCTGCCCTATCAAGACCATATGGAGTTTTTAATGAATCAAGCCACTCTGCGCCGGGCTGTGCCGGATGATGCGCGTGAATGCATGCGCATCCGCGCTGCGCTTTTATGGCTTCTACCGACATCTGGGATGGCAAGAAACCGGACAGCGCGATGAGCACGGCGATGACATTCTGGAGTACCGCTTCGACTGGTAACACTTGTGCAGCCGACAGGATAACAGCACATCAACCGAGCGGGCATGCACCTTACGGCAAAGCGCTTGCAAAAAAGATTCGGCCGGCTCTTTCCGATGGAATTTCGGAAAAAGCCGGCCGCTGAGTATTTCTGTGGCCTTTTTGACCTGTCTGCCAACTGGCGGCAGACCATTTACCGGTCTTTTACATTAAGAACCGCGCCAAAGAGGCGGCGAAACTACCAGCTGTTGCCTTTGCTCTGCTCGTGGCCGACAATGCCGCCAGCCAAAGCACCCACGCCAGCGCCAGCAAGAGCGCCCCAACCGGCAGCGCCACCGGAAATGGCAGCTATGCCCGCACCGCCAAGCGCGCCAAGCGCGGCGCCGCTAGCAACACCCTGCTGGGTCTTGCTCATATTGGTGCAACCAACGCCACTGGTGAGCATGGCGGCCAACATGGCTATAATCAAAGCTTTTTTCATGGCTATTCTCCTGAATCCTGTTATCGTCCCGATGGCGGATGCCTTACTTCTTGGCAATGCGAGGGGCGATCAGTTCATACCAGATAACGCTCATTACCGGACGGTCAAGCTTGTCGGGGTTGGCAGCGTACCATTGATCCACCATATTGATGATTTCAGCACGGTTGACACCCTTGAAGGCATTCATCCAGCCCTTTTCAAAAGGCGAAAGGGTATAAGCGGGCTTTTTGCCGGATTTGGCTGCCTTTTCCGCCAGCTTGGCATTAACAAAGTACTCTACGGTGATGGCAGAGTCCACACCAAGCAGAAATGCAGCCTTATCGGACTCACTGGTCTTTTGCCACACATGTCCCGTAAGCTGTTCCACGGGATTATTTTTTGCGACATCGCCAACAGCGACTTCCGCAGCGCGAACGGGAGCGCAGGCCAGAACCAGAGCAAGAACCAGCCCAAGGCTCAAAACTGACTTTTTCACGCGAAGCTCCTTGCAGTTTACAGGCGAGGCGGTTTGGGCCGCCAGTAAAAACCTCGTACAGTACACGTACTGTAGTCATAAGCATGCCCGCATATCAAGTATTTTTCGACATCAGGCCCCGGTACTCTCGCCTATGACATTTTTGAAGCGGTTAAACAGATATTCGCCGTCATGAGGTCCTGCGGCGGCCTCCGGGTGATACTGCAGACTCATGACAGGCAGTGTTTTATGGCGCAGCCCTTCAAGGGTCTGGTCATTAAGATTGATGTGCGTTGCTTCCACATCTTCCACACCATCAAGAACCACATGAAAGCCGTGGTTTTGCGATGATATTTCAATGCGCCCGGTGGTCAGGTCCTTGACCGGGTGATTGCAGCCGTGATGCCCGAACTTGAGCTTTTCCGTCCGCGCGCCGAGGGCATGCCCGATGAGCTGATGTCCCAGGCAGATGCCCGTGACCGGCAATATCTGGATAAGCTCGTGCACCAGAGCGATTTCGCTGGTAAGCGTGGCCGGGTCGCCGGGGCCGTTGGACAGAAATACGCCCTTGGCTCCGCTGGCTTTTGCCCTGGCCGCGCTGAACCCCGGCGGTACGGCCAGGGGTTCAAAGCCCGCCTCGCAAAGACGGCGCAAGATATTCCACTTAATGCCGAAATCATACACCAGCAGGGGCAAGCCCGTGCCGCGCCATGCGTAGCTGCCGTCTTCGGCCACGGGAGCTTCCTGCACGGCATTGTCATACCAGGTATAAGGCTTTTCGGGGGCCACAAAAGGAACAAGGTTGCGTCCCTTCATGGCTGGCAGAGCCCGCGCGCGCTCCTGAAGAATCGCAGGATCTGTTTCCCTGGTGGAAATAATACCCCGCATGGCGCCGTTAATGCGCAGATGCCGCGTTAATGCGCGGGTATCAAGCCCTTCGATGCCGGGCTTTTCATAGCGCTTCATGAACTCCGGCAGAGACATGGTGGAGCGCCAGTTAGAAGGCTTTTTGCAGCATTCCTTGACCAGCAGGGCCGCGCAATGCACTCCGGCGGATTCCATATCTTCACGGCAAGTGCCGTAATTGCCAATAAGAGGATAGGTCATGCAGACCATTTGTCCATAATAGGAAGGGTCTGTAAGAATTTCCTGATATCCGGTCATCCCGGTGGTGAAGATTACCTCGCCGCCGGTTTCAAAGTCGCCGGTAAAGGACTTGCCTTCCAGCGTAAATCCGTCTTCCAGCACCAGTAATGCTTTCATAACTTACCCCCGCGCATCCCGCGCGTAGTATTCCTGCAAACTTTCCACGTGAATCTCGTCCCGGCGCGACCCTATGGCCGTAGCCGTGGCGCGTGCCGCTGCAATGGTGGTGCAGTACGGCACCTTGTAGTTCAGGGCCGCCTGACGGATCGCCTTGGAGTCTCTGGCGGTGTGTTTGCCGGAGGCGGTGTTCACCACCAGGGCGACCTCATGGTTGATGAGCAGATCCACAATATTGGGTCGCCCTTCGTAGACCTTGCGCACCTCTTCCACTTTCAGGCCGTGCTCGCGCAGGATCGCTGCCGTACCCTTGGTAGCCAGAAGCTCAAAGCCGAGTTTGGCGAACATTTCCGCCACTTCCGGCAGAAAGGGTTTGTCGCGGTCGTTGACGGAGAGAAAGAGCCTGCCGCCCTGCGGAGGAACCTGTCCTGCTCCGAGCTGGCTTTTAAGAAAAGCCTCGCCGAAGTTGGCCCCCATGCCCATGACTTCACCCGTGGAATGCATCTCAGGGCCAAGAATCACGTCCACGCCGGGAAAACGCTGAAAAGGCATGACGGCTTCTTTAACGCAGGTAAAGCCGCCCTTGCGCATGCTCCAGGGGTCCAGCTCATCGAGGTTTTTGCCCAACATGACCTGGGTAGCCAGATACGGCAGGGGTACGCCCGTGGCCTTGGACACAAAGGGCGCTGTGCGCGAAGCACGCGGGTTGACCTCAAGAATGTAGATGTCGTCGCCCTTGATGGCGAACTGTATATTCATCAGGCCGATGACCTTGAGTTCACGGGCAAGAGCTTCTGTCTGCGCGGCAATGAGAGCCACATGATCGTATGACAGGGAATAGGAAGGCAGCACGCAGGCCGAGTCGCCCGAATGGATGCCCGCCTCTTCTATATGTTCCATAATGCCCGCTACATAAACATCCTTGCCGTCGGATATGGCGTCCACGTCCACTTCCACGGCATGCTCGAGAAACTTGTCGATCAGGATGGGATGCTTGGGTTTTTCCGGAACCTGGGCATGAAAATAGGCGGTCAGTTCCGAAGCGTCATAGGCCACGGCCATGGCCCGCCCGCCAAGCACATAGCTCGGACGCACCACTATGGGGTAGGTAATGCGCTCGGCCACGGCAAGGGCGTCTTCAAGGCTCATGGCAGTGCCGTTGGGCGGCTGCCGCAGACCAAGCTTCCGGATAAGCGCCTGGAAGCGCTCGCGGTCTTCCGCACGGTCAATGGCGTCGGGGCTGGTGCCGAGAATGGGAACCCCGGCCCGCATAAGCGGCACGGCCAGGTTCAGCGGCGTCTGACCGCCGAACTGCACGATAACGCCGTCGGGCTTTTCCGCTTCTACAATGTTCATGACATCTTCAAAGGTCAGCGGCTCAAAATACAGCCTGTCCGAAGTGTCATAGTCCGTGGAAACGGTTTCGGGGTTAGAGTTGACCATTATTGCCATGACCCCGGCATCGCGCAGGGCAAAGGAGGCGTGGCAGCAGCAATAGTCAAACTCTATCCCCTGCCCGATACGGTTGGGGCCGCCGCCCAGAATCAGCACCTTGCGGCGGTCTTCCAGCTTGATTTCGTTGCCCTGCTCATACGTTGAATAGAAATAGGGCGTATAGGCTTCGAACTCTCCGGCGCAGGTATCCACCAGATAATAGGTGGGCAGGATGTTCATTTCCTTGCGCAGGCGGCGAATGTCCGTTTCCGGGCGCTTCCACATTTCCGCAAGCTGCCTGTCGGAAAAGCCGTATTCCTTGGCTTCGCGCAAAATGACGGCCAGATCTTCATTTCCGGCGGTCATGTCATTGGCAAGGCCAAAGTTGCGGATGCGCTGCTCCATGTTCACAATATCCTGCAACTGGCGCACAAACCAGGGATCAATGGCGGACACGGCAAAAATCTCTTCTTCCGTGATGCCCGCAAGCAGGGCCTGACGCAGTGCAAAAATGCGACGCGAGTTGGGCCGCTGCAATGATTCGAGGATGGTTTCGCGATCAGGAAGCTCGGCATTGAAGTTGAAACCAAGTCCCGTAGCGCCGATTTCCATGGAGCGCAGCCCTTTCTGCATGGCCTCCTTGAAGGTACGGCCGATGCTCATGGCTTCGCCCACGCTTTTCATGGCAGTGGTCAACTCATCTTTGGCGCCGGGGAATTTTTCAAAGGTAAAACGCGGAATTTTCACCACGCAGTAGTCAATGGCAGGTTCAAAACTCGCCACGGTTTCGCGGGTGATGTCGTTGCGCAGTTCGTCCAGCGTGTAGCCCACGGCCAGTTTGGCCGCGATCTTGGCAATGGGAAAACCCGTGGCCTTGGAGGCCAGCGCCGACGAACGCGACACGCGCGGGTTCATCTCAATGACCACAATCTCGCCGTTGGCGGGATTAAGGCCAAACTGCACGTTGCTGCCGCCTGTTTCCACGCCGATTTCACGCATGATGGCAATGGAGGCATCGCGGATCTGCTGGTATTCCGAGTCAGAAAGGGTCTGTACCGGGGCCACGGTGATGGAGTCGCCCGTATGCACCCCCATAGGATCGAGATTTTCAATGGAGCAGATGATAACGCAGTTGTCGTTGACGTCGCGCATCACTTCCATTTCGATCTCTTTCCAGCCGAGCACGCTCTGCTCGATCATCACCTCTGAAGTGGGGCTGGCGGCAAGGCCGTTGCCCGCCACCTCTTCCAGGTCGGCAAGATTATAGGCCACGCCGCCGCCTGTGCCGCCCAGGGTAAACGCCGGGCGGACAATAAGCGGAAACGGCAGCACATTGCCGAGCTGGCGCACTTCGTCCATGGTGCGGGCAATGCCGCTGGCGGGCATCTTGAGGCCGATTTTTTCCATGGCTTCGCGGAAAAGTTCACGGCTTTCGGCCTTTTCGATAACGTCGGCCTGCGCGCCTATAAGCTCAACGCCGTACTCCGCTAAAACGCCGCTCTTGGCAAGTCCAAGAGCGGCGTTCAATGCCGTCTGCCCGCCAAGAGTAGGCAAAAGTGCGTCGGGGCGTTCTTTCCGGATGACGGCGGCCAGAGTGTCGTGTTCAATAGGCTCCACATACGTGGCGTCCGCCAGTTGCGGGTCGGTCATGATGGTGGCGGGATTGGAGTTGACCAGCACCACTTCGTAACCCTCTTCTTTGAGGGCCTTGACGGCCTGTGAACCGGAGTAGTCAAACTCGCAGCCCTGGCCTATGATGATGGGTCCCGCGCCAATGACAAGAATTTTGTGTAAATCCGTACGCTTGGGCATTGGATATTCCTGCGGCTTTGGGGATCGTGAAGAAAAGCTGCGGTGCGTTGTCACCGCCTGCTCAAACTGCGGAATAGTACATGCACTTCGAGCCAAGGTCAACAATTTCTCCGGACAGTCCGGCAGCTTTCCTGTCGGCACTAAAGCCTTGCGCCCCGCCCCGATTTACGCAATACTTCTTCTCTTGAATCCATAAGGGGGCTTGATAATGCAAGACATAAAAAAAGTTGTCCTCGCCTACTCCGGCGGGCTTGATACATCAGTCATTCTGAAATGGCTTATTGAGACTTACAAATGCGAGGTCATCGCCGTCACCGCCGACCTGGGCCAGCCCGAAGACCTCTCAGGCGTGGAAGAAAAGGCACTCAAAACCGGCGCTTCCAAAGCCTATGTAGTCGATCTGCGCGAAAAAATGGCTAAAGACTTTGTCTTTCCCATGATGCGCGGCGCGGCCATCTACGAAGGCCGCTATCTGCTCGGCACTTCCATCGCCCGGCCCCTCATCGCCAAGGCCCTGGTGGACATCGCCCGCAAGGAAGGGGCCGACGCCATCGCCCACGGAGCTACCGGCAAGGGCAATGATCAGGTCCGCTTTGAATTCGCGGCCAGCGCCCTGGCCCCGGATCTCAAGGTCATCGCTCCCTGGCGCGAGTGGGAACTCATGTCCCGCACAGCCCTTACAGCTTTTGCCGAAAAGCACGGCATTCCCATCTCCAGTTCCGCCAAGCGCTACAGCATGGACGCCAACATGCTGCACACCAGCTTTGAAGGCAGCGAACTGGAAGATCCGGGCAATGCGCCGCACGAATCCTGCCATGAGCGCTGTGTTCCCGTGGAGCAGGCCCCGGATACGCCTGAAATTGTCACTGTGGACTTTGAGCGCGGCAATCCTGTGGCTGTCAACGGCAAGGCGCTCTCCCCCGCCGCGGTCATAACCACCCTGGCAGAGATCGCCGGGCGCAACGGCATCGGCCGTGACGACATGGTGGAAAATCGCTTTGTGGGCATGAAGTGCCGTGGGGTATACGAAAACCCCGCAGGAACCCTGCTTTACAAACTGCACCGCGATCTTGAAGGCATCTGCATGGATCGCGAACTGCTGGGCATTCGCGACATGCTGGCCGTGCGCTATTCCCAATGCGTTTATAATGGATTCTGGTATTCCCCCGAGCGCGAAGCCATGCAAGCCTTTATGGACAAGTCGCAGGAAGGCGTCACCGGCACGGTGCGCGCCAAACTTTACAAGGGCGGCGTATGGCCCCTGTCCCGCACGTCTCCCAACTCCCTTTTCTCTGAAGACCTGGCGACGTTTGAAGGCGGCGACTACGACCACAAGGACGCGGCGGGCTTCATATGCCTCAACAGTCTGCGCCTGCGCCTGCATGCTGCCGTCGCCGACAAGCTGAAAAAATAATACGGAACGCCGGATTGCATCCGGCTGCGGCAACCCGTGGGGCCACGCCTCCGGGTTGCCGGAGTTCTGAAAAACAGCTTTGCCGACAGAAATACGGCAACACCGCACGGGAAATACACAGGCAATCCCCTGCCCGTGCAGCGCGGATAAGGGCCGGTTTTCGTGCTCATCGGCAAAACGCCGGGCCAAAGACGCCCCTTTCTCTAACATATGATTTTTTCAAACGGATGCTGCCATGAAAACCAACCAGAGCTGGGGCGGGCGTTTTGCCGAAGGCCCCAAGGAAGCCGTGGCCCAGTATACAGACTCGCAGTCCTACGACAGAGCGCTTTACGCCCAGGATATCCGCGCCTCGCAGGCGCATGCCCGCATGTTGGGCCGTCAGGGCGTCATCACGCCCTCGGAAGCGCAACTGCTGGTTGAAGGGCTTGACCGTGTGCGCGAAGAAATCCGCTCCGGTAACTTTACCTGGAAGCCGGAGCTGGAAGACGTGCACATGAATATCGAGGCGCGGCTGACAGAAATTATGGGCAACGTGGGCAAAAAGCTGCACACGGGCCGCAGCCGCAACGATCAGGTTGGCTTGAGCTTTCGTCTTTTTGTGGCCGACAGGCTGGAAACGTGGCAGCAGCGCGCCGCAGCCCTGTGTGCCATTCTTGTGCAGCGCGCCACCGAGCACGCCGACGACATCCTGCCCGGCTGCACAC